>CANDFU010000094.1 GCA_947384095.1 uncultured Roseburia sp.
ACACTATAACCTACACTCTTTCCCTACACGACGCTCTTCCGATCTCCGGATCCGGTAAACATACTTTAAACCTGTCTGTACTGATTCGTCGGTCCATTTTGTCGTGGAACCGCTTTTGATCGTCTTAATCTTTTTAAACGCGCTGTTTCCACTGACTTTCCGCTCAATCTCATATCCGTTCGCGCCCTCGGCTTTTTTCCAGTCGAGTCTCACACTTTTGTAATTTGGCACGGAAACCGTAAGCTCCGGCGCCTGGGGCATCGGTTTCACCGATACTTCATCCGATTGCGCTCCGTATACCTTAGCATTTTCCACTACACGGTACCCGGCTACCTTGTAACGGTAGCTCTGGCCCGCCGTCAGCCCCTTATCAATAAATGAACGGGCACTCCCTCCCGCCTCGCCTGCCTCCGTAAAAGCATCGCTGCTGCCGGTCGCACGATAAATCGTGTACCCCTGAGCACCGTCAAGCGGTTCCCATGTAATCTCTACGCTCACCGCACTCTTCGGAACAGCTTTTCTGATTGTCACACCGTCAAGCTCCGGCCTTCCTTTTACCACTGCTTTTCCGGTTGATTCCGCATATCCGTCCATCCCGTTCCCGTCTTTATAACCGACATATGCATAGATCTGATAAGAATACATTTTTCCTGTCAGAACTGCTTTATCTGCATAACCGGCCGTACCCTGACCGGAAACGACCGCAAGCCGTGTATAAGTACTTTCCTTGTCCGTTTTCCGATAAATCACATACCCGTCTGCCCCGGGCACGCTTCCCCATTCAAGCTGTATCAGATTGTAAGGCGACAGCGCCACCGCCGCCTGCGGCGGAGCCTGTGGTCTCACAACTGCCTGAAACACAGCCGAAACAGTCTCATCCGCTGCAAGCTGCAGCCTCAGAAATGCAACGCCCGCTTTTAACGCCGTCACCGTACGCCCTGCAGCGTCAATCGAAGCAATTTCCGGATTTTCCACTGTCCACTTTACGGCAGGGCTTCCCAGGGACGCGTCCTCTATCGTGTATCCCGGCAACGGAATGGTCTGACCGATCTCCATCAGTTCACAGACTTTATCCAGCCGGATGGCATTCGACGCGACCGCTTTTTTTATCTGCTTTACTCCTTCCGCCTCATCTTCGGTATCTTCTGTCTCTGTTTCTGTCTCCGCACTCCTTTCTGCGTAGACCGCCTCTGTCTCCGTTTCCGTATTTTCATCCGCAGGATCTTCCTTTGTCTGCGAATCCCCCTCTTCCGGAATCGTTTCTGTCTCCGTATTTTCCTCCCCCGGAGACATAGGTATTTCTGTATTTTCTTCCGTCGAAGGAGTCTCCGTATTCACGTCTGCAGGCGGCGCTTCGCCGTCGTCTCCCTCTTCCGGTTCGCTTTCTTCCGGGGCATCAGCGTCCCCCTGCGTTTTCTCTTCTGTATTTTCTCCGGCCAGATCCCCGCTATCCGGAAGCGTTCCTGCATCTTCTGTCTCCGTGGGCTGCGCCGGTTTTTCGGTTTCCTCCCCCGGTTCTTCGGTCTCTCCCTGCCCGGCCATCTCCGACGGTACGGGATCTTCGTATTCCGTTTCCGCCGCCATATCCCTGCCCGGCTGCGCCGCAAAACCAACGGCATCCGAACAGAGAACGGCGGCCGCCATCGCCAGGCAGATGCCACGTCTCACCCAACCCGATATTTTTCTCATCATAACCCATTCCCTCCCATTCCCAAAAAAATTTGCAGGCGCCGCAGCCAGTTTCCTCTTTATCTGACTCTGCCCTTTTCGGACATTATACCATACCCTTCCAAAAAACCTCTACCTAATCTTTTTTCTTAAACAATTTTTAAGATTGGCTCCTTACGATTTTCCAATTCTCTCAATACCAGTCAATATCGGTCCGCTCAATAACCTCCGAGAGCCGCACGACAATAAAGCCGTCCGCCGGCACAATCGAACCGTCTGCCGGAAAATCCGGCATTGTCTCCGCCAGGAGAACTGCGTCTCTCCGTTCTTCCTCTGTACTATCTTCATTGATCCAAATCCCCAGCCCGGCTTTTAACAGGCCCGCAATCCGGTGCGTGGCTCCCGTAGGCGTATCCATACTATAATCCCACTCATAGAAAGACCACCCGTACATTTCTGTACGACTACAGTACTGATTCAGCTCCGGTCTGCGGTACCCCACAAACAAAACAGGCTGCGTCGGAAACATCCCCTGGTTTGCCTCCGTAAGCTTCTGTATTATCTGAACGGTAAAAATTTTATCCTGCCTGTAGCGCACGCTATCCGTATAAGAAAGCCTGTTCAGACAGCCGATCTGAGCCGCCGACACGGCCAGGGCACAGCACAGCACGGCCCGCCGCACACCTTCCCTGCCCTTCCATAGCCCCGAAAGCCGGTCCATGCCATACATTCCCAGAAACGCCGCCGACACGGGAAGCGCAAACTGAGAACGTGTCACCAGCATTTCCCCCATATACAGTGTCATCAGAAACGGCGCCCCCAGCACTCCCGCCAGGGCCAGAAGACGCAATGCCAGCCTTCCTTTTGTCTTCGTTCTGACTTTCCTCTCGTCTGTCAGTTCCATAATAAAAACCAGAAACATCCCGATCGTGTAAAATGAGAAATTACGCGGTCCAATGCCGGCCAGCACGTTTCTGGCCGTCCTGAGCACATTTTTGATACAGTCGGCCGCCGGATAGTTCCCCCATCCTACCTGGCTTTCCATATACCCCCCTGCCGCCATAAACCAGGTTTCCGCAATCCAGCGGTACAGCAGATAAGAAGCGAGAAACTGCATGGCCCACATTAAAATCCCCGCGCAGATCCTGCGGTTCTGCGCCCGTTCTTCCTCTGCATTCTCTGCCGTAAGACTCTTCAGATGCACAAGAAAAAGCGTTACTGAAATCACAATATAATAAGCGGCCAGTGCCTGATAAGCGCCAAGTCCAAGCACAAGCAGCACAATTCCCGATAAAAAAAGCAAACCTCTTTTCGTTTTCCCTGTATCCGCCTCACCCCGAAACCATGTATGTATCGCCAGGCAGCCCGCCGCCGCCGTCAGAAACATCGCCAGTCCTATTTCAGCCTGCTGCAGTGAAAAATAAACCTGAAAACTCCAGATATTGGAAGTACAATACAGAATCAGAAAGACCCAGTACGGATAGCGCCCGCTTTTCCCCGAAAAATGTTCATAAGCAAACGTAAGCAGATTGGCTCCCGCCAGAAAGAAGAAGAGAAACAGCAGACCGCTTTTCCACACATTGTGCGCCGCAAGGCCCAGGAGCCTTTTAAAAAGCACCAGGCTAAACCTTCCGATGGCCAGCCAGCCGAGCGTCGTCCCCGGCGCGTTGACCAGTTCTTCCGTATCAATGCGCAGGTTGTCCGAAAACACAAGAAACCCGAAACCAGCCAGCGTCGCAATGATTGACCAAAGAATCAGCTTCCCGTGCCTCGCCACATATTCTCTCAGATCGCGCATCACAACACTCCTCCTGTGTTCCGGGTTTTCCTCATACTCATTGTAGTCCGGTTTACTCCCTGTTCATATATTCGTCCAACGCCGTCTGCCAGTCTGCCATCCGGTAACTGCCCGTCAGACGCATCATATAATTGTCAAGTATCGAATATGCCGGCCTCTTTGCCGACGCAGGATTCATCCGGGCATACTCTTCACTCGTCACACGGCTGACCTTCGTGCGCTTTCCGGCACGCGCAAAAATAGCCTCTGCAAATTCCGCCCAGTTCGTACTGCCCTCGCAGGTCGCATGGTATATGCCATACCCCTCCGTCGGCTCAAAATATCGAATGGCGCGCGCAAGCTCGTCCGCACTCGTCGGAGACCCCTGCTGATCGCATACAACAGTTACCGTGTCGTATTTTTCCGCCAGCCCCAGCATCGTCCGAACAAAATTCTTCCCCTCCCCGTAAAGCCACGCAGTTCTGAAAATAAAGTATTTTTGTGCAAATTCCTTCACAAACTGCTCTCCCCACAGTTTTGTCACGCCGTAGGCACTGACCGGCTTTGTCTCGTCAAACTCCGTATACGGCCGCACACCGTTTCCCTCAAACACATAATCCGTGGAGACATGAATCAGCTTCGCGTCCACCTCCCGCGCCGCTATGCTCAAATTGCGCGGTCCGACTGCATTTATCTGATAAGCCAGATCCCACTGCTGTTCGCATGCATCTACATTGGTGTGCGCCGCACAGTTGATAATAACCTGCGGCTCTGCCGCCCGGACCATTTTCATGACTGCGTCAATATTCGTGATGTCCAGCGCTGATACATCATCTTTTTCCGAGACGTCCGTGTTGATAAATTCGGCCCCGCTTCCTTCATACGCTTTTCGGATGGCACGTCCAAGCTGTCCGTCACAGCCGGTCACCAGAATTTTTTTCATTCTCTTCCCCTCTACTCGCCAAGACCATTTTCAATCGCTGTGACGAGGAAAGAGAGGGCCTCCGCCTCGTCCTCTCCGTCACAGATCAATTCGATTTCATCCCCGGATTTGATACAGGCCCCCAGCACGCTCAAGACACTCTTTGCATTGGCCGTATTCTCCCGATGCTGAAATGTAATATGGGACTTAAACTGCATCGCTTCCTTGCACAGGATCCCGGCCGGCCTCAAATGCAATCCGGTCGGGTTCTTAATCATAACTTTCTGACTTACCATATGTCATTCCCTCCAAAACACATATTTATACCAGTCTTTTGTATTAAAGCATAATTTTTGTAATAAGCTCTGCCAGTCTGTGGGCCTCCTCGTCAATCACCTGCTGATCCTTCCCCTCAATCATCACACGAACAAGCGGCTCTGTCCCCGACGGCCTGATTAATACCCTGCCTTCTCCGTTAAATTTTGCCTCGACCATCGCCACAGCCTCCGCGATTTCCGGATAATCCATAAAGTTTTCTTTTTTATGATTCGGCACCTTCGCATTCACCAGCGCCTGCGGCAAAACCTCCATGACCTGCGCCAGTTCCGAAAGCTTCTTCCCCGTCCCCCTCATAACGTCCAGAAGATGCAGCGCCGTCAGAAGCCCGTCTCCTGTAGTATTGTCGTCAAGAAAAATCACATGTCCCGACTGTTCCCCGCCGAGATTAAATCCTTTTTCCCGCATATTCTCAAGTACATAGCGGTCTCCCACCTTCGTCTTCTCCACATGGATTCCTTCTCTCTCCCCCATCAGGGAAAATCCAAGATTCGACATCACGGTAACCACCACCGTGTCCTTTTTCAGTGTTCCCTGCTCTTTCAGATACTTGCCGCAGATCGCCATAACCTGATCGCCGTCTACCAGGTTACCATTTTCGTCGACCGCGAGCATCCGGTCCGCATCCCCGTCAAACGCAATCCCGATATCCGCCTTCTCATACACGACGCGCGCCTTTAGTTCATCCATGTGGGTGGAGCCGCAGTTCGCGTTGATATTGGTCCCGTCCGGATTCGTGTGTATTGTAACCAGCTTTGCCCCGAGTTCCCTGATCGTCTTTACAGAAGTGTAATGCGCCGCGCCCTCGGCACAGTCGACCACAATCTTCATTCCGGCAAGATCAACAGGCACACATTTCTTCATAAATTTTACATACTCATCCCGCAGCTCAAAACGGTAATCAATCTTTCCTACGCCGGACCCGATCGGCAGGATGACCTCCTTCATATTATTGCGGATCAGCTCTTCGATCTCATCCTCCAGCGCGTCCGAAAGCTTATATCCCTCTCCGTTAAAGAATTTGATCCCGTTAAATTCCATCGGATTATGAGATGCGGAGATAACAACACCGGCGTCCACCTTGTGCTTCCTGGTCAGATATGCGATCGCCGGCGTCGGCATCACCCCGACAAAAATCGCGTTCGCCCCGACGGAGCAAATCCCCGCCATCAACGCGCTTGCCAGCATTCCCCCCGAAATTCTTGTATCACATCCCACAATGATCGTGGCCTGATGTTCTCTCTCTTTTGTCAGCACATAGGCTCCCGCCTGCCCCAGCTTTGTCGCCAGTTCAATCGAAAGCTCCGAACCTGCAATTCCACGCACACCGTCTGTGCCGAATAATCTAGCCATCACTCTTCCTCCACCTATTCTTTTTTACGTCTTCCCAGGCCGTACGCCTATTGCCTTAAATACACTGTGCGTTTAAGACGGCTGCGGACTGATACCGTCCGCATCGCCATCTTCCCCGCCGTCCTCCTCCTCATCGGGGCTCTGGCTCCCCGCCGGGCCATCTTCAGAGGGCCGGTCCGGCCCTCCGGCACTTCCTGCCCCCTCGGAACCGGACTGTCCGCCGTCCTCCTCCGGCATTTCTGCGTCGCGTATGGCGGCAAGCACCCTCGGCTCATTTATCACATTATATTCATCCTCACCGGGCGCCAGCGTCACTGCAAGATAATGTTCTCCGCCGCCAAGCCCTGCTGCATCTGCCGTTCCGGAAATCTTTTCCGCTTCCAGTGCATCGATCACGCTTTTCGCCCCGCTGACCTCTATTGCGATACTCTCCTCCATGTAATTCGCCAGAAAACCCTCCTGCAGGTTCTCAATCACCAGATTTTTCACAGGGATCAGAAGCGTCCTTGTCACTACAGGCTCTATTGTAACCACAACTTTTATATTGGCATCGGAATTGAGCACAAGCGACGTTCCCTTCGGAAGATATGACGCGATATCTACCGTCGTCTCAATCGACGACGTCACACCAGTCAGATCAAGCACCTCCTCCGGTATCGTGATCTTATTGATCGGGTTGAGCGTCGTCGACTCTCCCTTAATCCGCACACTCTCCGGCGAATAAGAGAT
>CANDFU010000095.1 GCA_947384095.1 uncultured Roseburia sp.
TGCGAAAAACTGGGCGTAGACGGTTTGTTGGTGGTGACGCCGTACTACAACAAAGCGACTCAGGGCGGTCTGATTGACTATTACACCGAGATCGCGCATGCCGTGAAGCTTCCGGTGATCATGTACAACGTACCGGGCCGTACCGGATGTAATATCCTGCCGGAAACGGCTGCCGCCCTCTATAAAAATGTGGAAAACATCGTGGCGATCAAAGAAGCGTCCGGAAGCGTGCCGCAGGCAGTCAAGACGATGAATCTGACGGACGGAAAACTGGACCTCTATTCCGGGGAGGACGGGATCGTCGTGCCGCTGATGGCGATCGGGGCGATCGGCGTCATCTCCGTCTGGTCCAATATCGCGCCGCGGGATGTGCATGAAATGTGTGCGAATTTCAGCAGCGGCAATCTGAAAGAGGCGATGGAGATGCAGATCAGGGCACAGCCGCTGGTGGAGGCGCTTTTTAGCGAGGTCAGCCCGATTCCGGTCAAAAAAGCGCTCAATCTGATGGGAAAAGGCGCGGGGCCGCTCCGCTCTCCGCTGACGGAGATGACGGAAGAGAAAGCCGGGAAGCTTGCGCAAGTGATGCGGGAGTACGGGATTATGCCTGTGGCGTAAATCACATGCCGGCGCGCCCGTAAAAGCAAAAAGAAGAGGGAGCACAGACATATCGTCAGTGCTCCCGGTTTTATTTTAGTAAATCCAGTATTCTTTCTGTCAGGTGATTTGCCTGGGCAAGCACACTCATACCTGCCTGTGCGGTGATCTCTGCCATGCGGTATTCCATCATCTCTTTTGCCATATCGGCATCGCGGATCCTGCTCTCAGCTGCCTGTGTATTTTCCGACGTGTCCTGATCGATCCGTGCGGCCTGTTCCAGACGGTTCTGCTGCGCGCCGAAGCCGGAACGGAAACCGGAGACTTTTCTGATCGCATCGGCGACGGCGTCGATGGCATTTCCCGATGCTTTTTCCGTCATCATACTCAGTCCGTCAATGCCGAGATTAATGGGCGTTGCATTGCACAGCTTAAGAAAGATGCCGTCGCCCGCATTGCATCCCGACTGAATCCACAGCGGCGGATTATTTTTCTCTGAATAGAAAATCAGATCAGTCGTTTTTTCCACGTAGACGCCGACGCGGTTCTGCATGGTGTATCGTCCGCCCGGAGGAATGGTCTGCCCTTTCCAGCCTGTGCCGTAAAAATAGTCGTCGCCCTGATATCCAAGGTCGCCGATATTGGAAGGATCCATTGCGTCGTCAAATTCCATCGCATACCGGTGGCCGGACATTACGATATTGGGCGGGTTTTCAATTCCCGGCCAGGTGTAAAGGGAACTCACGTTAAGAGTGGTTCCGCCGCTTCCTGACAGGTTCAGGAAATTATCCAGGGTCATTTCGGCCGGGATATCAGAATCGGTCCATTTGATCGTATTTGGTGTTTCTACGCCGTCGATATCTGGTATCGCGTTGCTTTTTGGCCCTAGTAAGATGTCCATCTGGAGCCAGAAGTCGAAGGTGATTTCCGTGGCGGAGGTATTGATTAAATTGTAGGACAACTCGTAATACTCACGCGATTCCGTTTCCGTGGAACAGTCAACGATTTTCCAGATCTGTTCCATACGGTAAGAGATCGTTCCGTCATTATAGTCAAAAACAAACTTATTCTGGTCGGGATAGTCTGTATAAGTCGTGTATGCATTGTCGGTCAGACGGATACTGCCGGTCGTATTTCCGTTTGCGTCTCTGACGGCGAGCGTGGGCATGATTGACGGTTGGGCGGAGATGCCTGCAAATCCGTCCTTCATGCCTTCCACCATAAAACGGATATGCCCGTGGGCGTCATAAATCTCTGCCCCGGTCAGGCTGTGGAGGGCATTGTCCGGAATGGAGTAAGAGGTTTTGGAAATATTTACGTTTCCCAGCAGAGGGCAGGTCCCGAAGATTTTTGTGTTATGGGCGATCCGGTCGATTTCTGTGATCAGGTGATCGGCTTCCTCCTGGATCGCTTCCCTGTCGAATGTGGAATTGGTTCCGTTGGCGGACTGGACGGCAAGCTCGTTCAGCCGCTGCAGGATGGCGTGCACTTCTGTCAGCGCGCCGTCCGCCGCCCTGCACAGATCGGATCCTTCCTGTATGTTTTTTGCGGCGCGGTTCAGGCCGCGGATCTGCCTGCGCATGGTTTCAGATATTGAAAGTCCGGCGGCGTCATCTGCGGCCCGGTTGATCCGATAGCCGCTGGATAGCGTTTCCTGCCTGTCAGATGTTCTTTTTTTATTGATTTTTAACTGGCGGTCTGCGTTCATTGCCAGTGTGTTATGCCACATGACCATGAGAAAATACCTCCCTGGATTGTTCTGTGAACGTCTGTATCTGCCTTTTTTATTTCCTGTGAAATAAAAAGCCCTCCGGGCAGGATCGCACTGCGCCGGAGAAGAAATGCGTCGCAGGAGCCGGATTTTTTCCTGTATCGCCAGGGCTGACTGCCGCTGATTGTATCTGTATATTATGTTACCATGAGCGGGGCGATCGCGCAATGGCAATGTTTGTGACATTTTTTCGAAAACCATTGCACCGGCGGGCGTCAGAGGTTACAATAAAGGTATTGGTTTTTAACGATAAAGCGGCGGGAGAAGGACAAGAGAGAAGGAATGAGAACATGGTAAGAGCAATCATAAACGGATGTAACGGCAAAATGGGACGGGTGATCACGGCAATCTGCAGAGAGGATCCGGAGATCGAAATAGTGGCGGGGATTGATCTGTATGATAAAGCGGCGGACAGTTACCCGGTGTTCCCCAATATTTCGGTCTGCGATGTGAAGGCCGACGTGATTCTGGATTTTTCCACGGCGAAGGCGGTGGACGATCTTCTGGTGTACAGCACGGACAAGAAGATACCGGTCGTGTTATGTACGACCGGGCTGTCGGAGGAGCAGATGAAAAAGGTGAGCGATGCTTCGGGACAGGTTGCGGTGTTAAAATCCGCCAATATGTCCCTTGGCATCAATCTGCTGCTCGAACTGTTGCGGCAGGCAGCGCTCGTCCTGGCCCCGTCGGGGTTTGATATGGAGATTGTGGAAAAGCACCACAATCAGAAGCTGGACGCGCCGAGCGGAACGGCGCTTGCGCTGGCGGACGCCTTAAGCGGCGCGCTGGATGGGGCTTATACGTATCGGTATGACAGAAGCCAGGAGCGGAAAAAGCGGGATTCACATGAGATCGGCATCTCGGCGGTCCGCGGGGGCAATATCGTGGGACAGCACGAGGTGATCTTTGCGGGGCTTGACGAGGTGATCACATTTGAGCACACGGCATACTCGAGGAGCGTGTTCGCCAAAGGCGCGGTGGAAGCCGCAAAATTTCTGGCGAAAAAACCGGCGGGGCTTTATGATATGGGAGATGTGATAAGGGCGGGCCGCAACGTGTGAGGGAAAACAGGATCTGACGGCGATCTGTGCCTGCGCGCTGCAGCCGTATCACGGCGGGGCACGGAGTCGGTCATGTGAAAAAACAGCGCAGAAATGGGGATGAACATGGAGAAAGTAGATTTACGGTATTTAAAGAGTCTGGCGAATCAGTATCCGACCGTGGCGGCTGCCGCGACGGAAATCGTCAATCAGCAGGCAATTTTGAGTCTGCCCAAGGGAACCGAACATTTTATTACGGATATACATGGGGAATACGATCAGTTTCAACATGTGCTGCGGAACGGTTCGGGCGCGATCAAGCGTAAGATCGACCAGGAATTTGGCAATGCCATCAGCGCGGCGGAGAAAAAATCGCTTGCGGTGCTGATTTATTATCCGGAGCAGAAGGTCGAGCAGGTTTTAAAGGTGGAGGATAATATGGAGGACTGGTACAAGGTGACGCTGTACCGCCTGATCCGTATCTGCAAGAGCGCCTCTTCCAAGTATACCCGCTCCAAGGTCCGCAAAGCGCTGCCAAAAGATTTTGCCTATGTCGTCGAGGAGCTGCTGACCGGGCGGCCGGACGTCTCGGATCAGGAGGCATATTACAACGAGATTATCAATTCGGTGATCCGGACCGGGCGTGCCTCGGAGCTTGTCATCGCGTTCTGCAACTTAATCCGCCGGCTGGTGGTCGATCATCTGCATGTGGTCGGGGATATTTTTGACCGGGGGCCGCATCCGAATCTGATCATGGATACGCTGATGACGCATCACTCCGTGGATATCCAGTGGGGGAACCATGACGTCTACTGGATGGGGGCTGCGGCGGGAAGCCAGGCATGCATCTGCAATGTCATCCGGATTTCGGCAAAATATGGCAATTTAAATCTGCTGGAGGATGGTTACGGCATCAACCTGGTGCCGCTTGCAAGGCTTGCGATGAGCAGTTACGAAAAGGATTCCTGCACCTGCTTTAAACTGGATTACCGTGAGGATGAGTACGATGTCCGCGACGCGATGCTGGACGAGAAGATGCACAAGGCCATTACAGTCATACAGTTTAAGCTGGAGGGACAGCTGATCAGGCGCCATCCGGAGTACGGGATGGACGACCGGCTGCTTCTCGACAAAATTGACATTGAAAAAGGCACGGTCTGCATCGACGGCGCGGAGTATCCGCTGAAAGATACCAATTTCCCGACCGTGGACTGGAATGACCCGTATCAGTTGTCCGCAGAGGAGGCGGACGTGATCGACCGTCTGACGATGGCTTTTGTCAACTGTGAAAAGCTGCAGAAGCATGTGCGTTTTCTGTTTACGCAGGGCAGCCTTTATAAAGTGCACAACGGCAACCTTCTCTACCACGGCTGTGTGCCGATGAATGAGGACGGCACATTTACCAGCGTTGAAATCTACGGGAAAAAATATGCCGGAAAAGCGCTTTACGACGTACTTGAAAATTATGCGCGCAAGGGCTATTATGCCATCGACCCCGAGGAAAAGCGCAAGGGCCTGGATATTCTCTGGTTTATCTGGGAAAACCAGAATTCGCCGGTGTTTGGCAAGGCGAAGATGACGACGTTTGAGCGGTATTTTGTGGCGGACAAAAAGACGTATGACGAACCGAAAAACCCGTACTACCAGCTTTTGGAAAACGAGGACGTCGTCAACCACATTCTCGAGGAGTTTGGATTAAACAGCGAGGAAGCGCATATTATAAACGGACATATTCCGATTGAGGCGAAGCGTGGCGAATCCCCGGTGAAATGCAACGGAAAGCTTCTGATCATAGACGGCGGTTTTTCGAAGGCATACTATTCCAAGACGGGAATTGCGGGATATACGCTGATTTATAACTCCTACGGCCTGCTTCTCGCGGCGCATCAGCCGTTTGAATCGGTGGAGAAGGCTGTCCAGGAGGGGAGCGATATCGTCTCACATATGGTATTGGTCGAGCATGTCATGAAGCGAAAGACGGTTGCAGACACCGATATCGGGAGATACTTAAAAGAGTCCATACAGGACCTGGAAGCGCTGCTGTTAGCATACCGTGACGGCGTGCTTGTGGAGAAGATCAGTTAAACGGGAAAAAGGAGCGAAAAAGAATGCCGATCGGGAATCATCTCTCCGCGTCAAAAGGATTTGCGGCTATGGGAAGGGCCGCAGTCGCGCTCGGCGCGGACACATTTGCCTTTTTTACGCGCAATCCGCGGGGAGGCGCGGTGAAAAAAATGGATCCGGCAGATGCAGGGAAGCTGCTGGACCTCGCCGGGGAACAGCATTTCGGAAAGCTGGTGGCCCATGCGCCCTATACGATGAATCTGTGCGCGGCAAAAGAGGACGTCCGCCGTTTTTCGCTTGAGGTGATCGTGGACGATTTAAAGCGGATGGAGTATCTGCCCGGAAATTATTACAATTTTCATCCCGGTTCCCATGTGGGACAGGGGGAGGAAGCCGGTATCGCGCTGATCGCGGAAGCGTTGAATAAGGCCCTTACAAAAGAGCAGACCACGACGGTGCTGCTGGAGACGATGGCGGGGAAAGGGAGCGAGGTCGGCCGGACGTTTGAAGAGCTGCGGGCCATTCTTGACGCGGTGGAATTAAAAGAAAAAGTCGGCGTCTGTTTTGATACCTGCCATGTCTGGGACGGCGGATATGATATCGCAGGCCGCCTGGATGAAGTACTGGAGGAGTTTGACCGCGTGATCGGGCTCGACCGGCTGCGCGCCGTCCATTTTAACGACAGCATGAATGTATGCGGGGCGCGTAAGGATCGCCATGCGAGGATCGGGGAAGGGTGTATCGGCGCTGAGGCGCTGCGCCGCGTGGCCGTGCACCCTCTGCTTTCGGGCAGGCCGTTTATCCTGGAAACGCCGAACGACGACGAGGGATACCGGCGGGAGATTGCCCTGTTCCGGGAATGGACAAAAGCCTGCGGCACTTGACGGATTCTTTTGCGATCACGTATAATGGACAAAATATACGGCAGTATGGAGGACGGAAATGGCAGTCGAACAAAGTAAAATCAGAAATTTTTGTATCATCGCGCATATCGACCACGGGAAATCGACGCTGGCTGACCGCATTATAGAGAGCACGGGGACGCTGACAAGCCGTGAGATGCAGGCGCAGGTTCTCGACAATATGGAGCTGGAGCGGGAACGGGGCATCACGATCAAATCTCAGGCCGTCCGCATTATTTATAAGGCAAAAGACGGGGAGGAATATATTTTTAATCTGATCGATAC
>CANDFU010000096.1 GCA_947384095.1 uncultured Roseburia sp.
AGATGACGAGAGGTGACTGGAGTTCAGACGTGTGCTCTTCCGATCTCCCCCACCGCACGAATCTCATCTTCCTGTCTCAGGACATAGCAGTTTCCGCCCAGGACATCCCTTCGCAGGACAGCCTCATCCGGATAACCATCCTGCCACTGTGAAATTCCGTCTTCTGCCAGAAGCGCCTGTGCATCACGGATGATTTTCATAATCTGCGGCAGCATTTCCATCTCCGCTCTCACAACTTCCTCCCCGCGCTCCGGATCCTGCTCCATACGTTCTCCTCCTTCCATACCCGTTCTCCCTTCGCCTGTTTTCATTATACTCCGCCTGTTTCCGATTTTCCAGAAAAGCGCTGCTTTTTCCCAAAAATCTGCATTGCCCCGTGCCGCGGCACAGATGCGGCACGGGGCAATGCAGGACCAGAAAATAAAAAGCAGGCCGCAAAATCCGTATCGTTGAAAATAAGGCTGTAATTATGCACAAAAAATTGTAAAATCTGCCGAAAAACGGGTCGGGAACAAAATAACGATTGCAATGTCCGCTTTTCAAGGTAAAATGAAGCATACAGGTCTTTGTGACCCGAAAAAAACGCCATGAACACAAATGAAAGGAATCAGAACATGAGAAATGAAAAAATCGGCTGGGGAAATTTCTTCCGGACAGTCCTTACCATCGCGCTGCCCATCGCATTCCAGAATTTTTTGTCCACCACGGCAAGTATGGTAGATACCATCATGATCGGTAGCCAGGGCGAACTGTCTGTGGCCGCGGTCGGAATCTGTTCCCAGATTACGTCTTTATTCTTTTCCTGCTATTTCGGGTTTGCCAGCGGCGGGCTGTTGTTCTTTTCACAGTATTGGGGCGCCCGCAATGAAAAAGGCATCAGCCGGGTTTTCGGACTCGCGCTCACCTGCATGCTGGCAGTGTCCCTGCTCTTTGGCGGAGCGGCCGTCGCAAACCCGGAACTGATCCTTGGAATCTATACGGACAAAGCAGGCATCATCGCTATCGGCGCTCCATATATCCGGATTGTCGGCTTCGCCTATCCCCTGCAGGTAATTGCCGTAATCATAAGCTTTCTGATGCGCTCCACGGAGCGGGTAAAACCGCCTCTGATCAGTTCAGTCCTTGCGCTGGTTACAAATTTTATTCTGAACTGGATCCTCATCTACGGCCGTTTCGGCATGCCACAGATGGGGGCTGCCGGAGCGGCCGTCGGCACCCTTGTGTCCGGAACCGTAAATGTACTCGTACTGTTCCTCTTTCTGTTAAAAGATAAAAAAACAGTTGTGCTGAATATAAAAGACATGTTTTCCTGGCGTGACGGTTTTCTCGGAGAATATATGGGGAAATGCTGTCCGATCATCTTCAATGAATTATTCTATGGCATCGGGCAGATGCTGATAAATATCGTGATCGGGCATCAGTCGGAGTCTGCCATCGCCGCCATGGCTGCGTTCCGTGTCCTGGAAGGATTCGTATTCGCCTTCTTTGCCGGTCTTGCAGACGCTTCCTCCGTCGTTGTCGGAAAGGAAGTCGGCTCCGGCCGCCTTATGAACGGATACCAGTATATGAAAAAGTTCGCCGTGCTGTGCCCGGTGATTACATTCTGCATCTGCCTGACCGGCCTGCTGCTGAACAGACCGCTCCTTTCCTTGTTCGGCCTTGGCGCAGAAGCCATGTTTTACGGCAGATACATGATTCTCATCTATCTGGCTGCAGGAACCGTCCGCACCTGTAATTATATTATGAATTGCTGTTACCGCGCCGGAGGGGAAGCCGTATTCGGAACATTGCTGGAGATTATCTGCCTGTTTGTTGTAAGCGTCCCTGCAACATGGGCCGCCGGCATGATCTGGCATCTCCCGTTTCTCGCCGTTTTTTCATTCCTGTACACGGACGAACTCATCCGGCTCGTCTTTGAACTGTGGTATACCAGAAGCGGAAAATGGATCAAACCCGTGACCGGACCCGGAAAAGCCGCGCTGCCGGAATTTAAGGCGGCGCTCGCCGCCAGAAAAGCAGACCACGGCATCGGTTGATTCCGGGCAGCTATTCCGACAATCTTTTTCTGCCTGCCCGCGCATCCCCCGGAGGGTTTTGCTTTACAGGACATATTTTCCTGGAAAAAACAAGGCGTCAAAAAGGTACAAATTCATACACGACGGCAATCTGTCCGTCCCGATAAACGCAATTCATCCCGTTTTTTTACAATTTCGCAAAAATCCTGTTTCACGGCACCATACTTTGAGGAATCCCGCAGGATTGCCGAGGGATGATACGTAGCGGTCAGCGCATAGTTTTTGCGGTAAGTCCAGGAGCCGTGCTGCCGGGTAATCTTAAAATCCGGCGATAGGATGCGCTGCGCTGCCACACGGCCGAGGCAGACGATTACCGCAGGCTTCAGAAGATATGTCTCATATTTCAGGTACGGAAAACAGGCTTCTTTTTCCTCCTCGCCCGGATCCCGGTTTCCGGGAGGGCGACATTTTACAATGTTGGTAATATATATTTCCGCTCTCTTTAACCCGCAATCCCGCAGAAGGCTGTCCAGTATTTCCCCGGAAGGCCCGACAAACGGAATCCCCTGCCGGTCCTCCTCCCCGCCGGGCGCTTCAGCAATCAGCATAATATCAGCCCCGCCATTCCCGCGCCCCATGACAGGATGATTTCTCGTCCGGCTCAGCGGACAGCGTGTACAGGCAGCAACGTGCCCTTCTATGTCTTTCCATGTATATTGCATAAAACTCCTCCACACCGGAATATCGCAACGGCTTTGTCAATTTCATTCCCTGCCGCAAAACGATACCTTAATTTTATCGTCCCCTGCTATGTAAGTCAAGCGATGCCGCTGCCGGTGACTGCTAAATTTTCCCTATCATTTCCGACACGACTGTGATATAATATGCACAGAAATATACGCGTCGCAAAAGGAGAACGATAGCAACGGATGCCTCGTCGTTCTGCCTTCCGCTATGGCGCAATCTTATAACGCGGTAAAGACCACGCGAATGAACAAATGGCACACAAAAAGGATATGCTGTCTGAAAGCATCCTTACGTGAGAAAGGAGACGATTCCATGGAAATTGGCAGAGTAACACCGGCAAATAAAATTTCACGCATGCAGATGACTGTTGCAGGCTCAGCAAAACCCGAAAGCAAAACCCTTCAGAATAAGATTACAACCGTGCAGCAGCAGATGCAGAAGATATCTTCAATGAAAGAGCTGTCTGTTTATGAAAAAACAAATGAGCGGAAAAAACTTCAGAAAGAACTGGCCGCACTCAATACAAAACTGGAGCAGCAGGAGGATGCGCTGCGCAGATCACAAAAAAGGGAACTTTTGACAGAAGAATTGCAGAAAAACCAGGAACCGGCAAAAGATAAAAAGCCGGAGAGCAGGACACAGGCAAAAGAGGCCTCTTCTGATCATGCGGTCAGAAAAAACCAGCCTGCCGACGGACGGCATACAGGACGTCCGGGGATCGTCCTTTTGAGCGGCAGCGATGGCGTTGTCCGATTAAAGGAAGGAACGGACCGGCATAAAGACCGCAGCGTAAATGCAGAAAAAAAGCTGACTGATGAAGCCAGGGAAAAAGACGGCGTTGAAAAAAAATCTGAACCTACGGACAATGATGTGGCTGCGGCTAACGGCCTGTCCACCAGAGACACACATGCCATGGTATCCACAGACGCTTCCATACAGCAGGCAGGCCGTCTCGGCACAATCATAACCAGAACCAGCGACGGTATCGTTATCCTGAAAGGAGAGATTGCGCAGGATGAAAGACGCGGCATAGATATCGAAAAAAAACAGGCCGAGCTAAAAAAGCTGGAAAAAGCAGAACAACGCGCGACAGCTTTCCAGTTCTCTCTGTTGGGCGAAGCAAATAAAACAATGAAATCAGCGGCAGACGCAAATAATGTAACCGGGATCAGAGACAACACACCGGCCGGCGCAGAAAAAAACGCTTATATCAACGCCATGAAAGCATCACAGGAAGAACAGGCATCGCAACAGAAGTTTTATGTTTCTTTCTCCGGGTAGACGGCGCAGGCCGTAAAGTCTTTCACATCTTTAAAGGACACTGCCCGAACCAGTATTTTCAAATGGGATTTATCTTTAACGCAATCAGAAGCAGTTGCCAGGGAGCCTGTGGCAGCTGCTTCTGCCTTCAATTCTTTGCCTGAAACCGACCCGGCATGAAAAGCCCCGGCATCCGGGCATATTATCGTTCCAGCGGCTCCTCCCGCACAGTTCCATCTGTCCCCTCCTTTTCAGAAAAAGGGCTGTCGGATTGTGATATACCATTGATGTCAGATCCGTTCCATTCTTTCATAGGATCCCCCATGTCCATACTGCCCATCACGCTCAGATCAAGATGAGAGGCGTCCACCAGTGCGTCTGAATTTCTTTGTTCATTACTCGTGGATGGAATTGTGCCCTCTGCCTGCCCTTTCACCGATTTTCCACGCAGCTGCACCACCTCGTATAGCGTATCCGCCGCATCCCTATATTCTTCATAAGTATAAAAAGCGGTCGGGTCGCTCTCGACCAGTGAATCAATCTGACTGCGCACACGATGATAAAATTCTTCAAATCCGCCGCCGAAAATGTATCCAACTGTAAGCTGCCTCAAATAATTATAATATTTTGCATGATATTCCTCATTATCCATCAGTGTGTCAAAAAAATCCGTACCGGAAAAGGCATTGTCTATCGCATCATTCACCATGCCCGTTGCACTGTCGTCACCATCTGCCCCGCCCTTTGCACCCATTCCGCCAAGTGTAAGGTTATAATCCCATGGGAGAATATTGAGCTTTCCATCGGCCTCATATAAATAGTAATTATGCGCCATCATACCCGAAAGACTATCCTCATTGACGGAAAAAACGTGAACAGCCATATATTTCAACAGATTGTCCACATCCATGTATCTTTCAAGTGATGTGCCTTCTGCTATATTTTTTAATGCCGTTATCACCCGTCTGTGATCGGCTTTTCCACTATCAGTCACTTCCCCGTCCCAGATGGCTGAATAACTGTCCGGTTCATCATCTGTATAGTTGAGGCTGGTGCCATTGCCTCGGGAAATCCCGGAATTTTCCCTGTCAGACATTCGGCTTTCCCCGTTGTTTTCAGGGACAGTCTCCTGCATCTGTCCGTCAGTATCTGAGCCATCCATATTTTTCCGGGACGGCGGCTGACTCCTGTCAGGTTGATCGGGAGCGTCTCTACTGTCAGCCTCCGCATTCGGCGGCACCCTGTTCCCAGGAGCCGATCTTCTTCCTCCCATATCCATGCCGTCCGGCTTATAGAGTTTTCCGTTTTCCGTGCCGTAATTTCGCAGCATAAAGCTATCCTCTACCGCTTCCAGCGCCAGATACACCCCCCAGTATTCGCCGTTCACAGAGATTCTGGCATAATTATAAAGAGAAGCATCTACGTTCAGATATTGATACATATCATAAATCAGTGCCTCTTTCATATTCGTTGCATCGGCATAATTGTTATTTAAAATCAATTTGTCCAGACCGTAACAACTCTGACCTTGCACATACTGATCAAATTCCAGTTTAAAACTGTAGCGGTCTGTTTCCGGATCACTTGCAATGGCTGTGAGACTCGTATTTCCCTTAGGCCGGATACCGACATGATAAAACATCTCACCGTTTATTTCCACATCGCACGGGCTGTATGTCTCCGAAACAGCATCCGAAAGCATATCTTTCCATTCTGCATCATCCATTATAATGTTAATGCTCAGTATTTCATCTGTGTCAAACAGCCTGGACTCATATTCCATCGCAATCCCCAGACCTCCAAAAACCTCTGTAAGCGGCTCAGTATATACGATCGCTGCCAGGCACAGGCAGGTAACAACAGCCATGGCCGCAGCAACGATTTTTGTAATGTTTTTATGCACGATCATGTTTTCCCTCCGTCAGGACATATATTCGCCGTTATAGCTGACCAAAATTACATTCTCCACTCCCAGAACATTATGGATCCGATTGACAAAGGCAGTCGCTGCATCCCTGGTACGGAGTTCAGCCGTCAATTCAATTCCCGCTGCGTTCACGGTCTTGGACTTTACAATATATCGTTCTACGTCCTGCCCCAGAATGCCCAGAGCTTCCTGCTCCGCCTTTTCATCCCGCAGATTCAAAACAAGAATATACGGATTATTGTGGATCTTACGATTGGCAGACACCAGGAGAACCACCCCGATCACTACGGAACCAATAACAGCCAGCGGAATCATTCCTGCCCCGATCACAATACCCGCGGCCACCGCCCAAAATAAAAACACAATCTCCACCGGCTCCTTGATGGCAGCCCGAAAACGGACAATGGATAATGCGCCGACCATGCCGAGGGAGAGTACCACATTGGATGTAACCGCCATAATAACCAGCGTTGTGACAAGCGAAAGCCCCACCAATGTCAGGGCAAAGCCGCTGGAATACATAATACCTGTCAACGTCTTTTTATAGATGATGAAAATAAACAGGCCGATTACCACGGCGGCCGCCATCCCCAGAATCGTATCAATGATTGAAAATCCAGATACACTCTCCAGAAAACTGGATTTAAAAATATCATGAAAGCTCATACGTTTTATTCCTCCTGATTTTTTGTAT
>CANDFU010000097.1 GCA_947384095.1 uncultured Roseburia sp.
GACTTCGTACTTGGAATGTCGGGCGAACTATGGAATGCCTTAAATGATGACGAAAGAAAACCGCTTTACAACCGCTTCCGTCAGAAATTATGCCCCGGTTCCACCCTGAAGCCGATCATCTCCGCCATCGGGCTTTCGACCGGCGCCATCAACCCGGATGAAGACTTCGGAAACGAAGGTCTCCGCTGGCAGAAAGACGAAAGCTGGGGAAAATATCACGTGACAACCCTGCACGCCTACTCCCCCGTAACGATGGAAAATGCGCTGATCTATTCTGACAATATTTATTTTGCAAAAGCCGCTTTAAAAATCGGCGCCGGGCCCCTGCAGAAAGGACTTGACGACCTGGGCTTTAATCAGACGCTTCCATTCGAAATAGCGACGGCCAGTTCCCAGTATTCAAACACGGAAAATATCGAATCGGAAATCCAGCTCGCAGACAGCGGTTACGGTCAGGGCCAGGTCCTTGCAAACCCAATTCACCTGGCCGCCCTCTATACCGGATTTGCAAACAGCGGAGACATCCTCACCCCCCGTCTTCTCTATCAAAGAGATATCCAGCCGGAAATATGGCTCAAAGAAGCCTATAAGCCAGAACACGCCGAACGCATCAGGTCGGCGCTGATACAGGTCGTACAATCAGAAAACGGAACGGGACACGGCGCATACCGCCCCGAAACTGCACTGGCGGCAAAAACCGGAACGGCAGAAATCAAACAGTCCAAGGAAGACGTGGACGGAACGGAGCTGGGATGGCTCTGCATCTTTACGGCCGATCCGTCCACGGAAAATCCGCTGCTGCTCCTGAGCATGGCCGAAGACGTAAAGGACCGCGGCGGAAGCGGCTATGTCGTCGGAAAAGCAAACCAGATACTGGACGGCTGGTTTACCCCGGACGAAATACCCGGCACGGAAAATACCGGTCCGGTTAAGAATCCGCAGCAGGAAGACGAAATACATAATACAGACAACGCATCAGAAGAACAGTGATCTGAGGCCGCAAAACAACAGGGGGAGGGATTGGCATGAATATCTCACAGGCAGGCTACGGCAGTTCCAGGAAATCCTTCTATGCCGGGAATCTTCTGTCCGGCGGACATACCGGATTAAAAAGCACACAGGAAAAGCTGGAACGGCAGCAGAAAGCCACAAGCCAGATTGATTTCTGGGAAAAACAGAAAGAGAACCTGAAAAACATGAAATGCGACACTCTGGAAGAGATCGCGCGAAAGCTGGAAATGTTCCACACATACGAAGATGAAATTGCAGCGGCGAAAGCGGCGTACAATCAGGAACAGATGATGCACGTCCTCGACGAGGCGGAAGAAAAAGCGGAAAAAATCGCGGAAGCGGCAGAAAAAACGGAGCCGAAGACACCGGAGGAGCGGAAGGAAGAGCAGCAAAAAGAAGCGTCCGGAGTCGACGACGCCGACGGCCTCCTCGCAGATATGCTGGAAAATGTACCGGAACCGGATGAAAACGAGACTGAAGCAGCCAGCGATCCGGATGAAATTGTAAAAACCGCCCAAAAAACCATCGAAGAACACGCCGAAGAGCTTCGGGAGAAACGGGACGCCTATCGACCATTTGATACGCACATTTAAACCCGATATCGTTCAGAGAAAAAAGATGAATGGACCAGATACCTGATCCATTCATCTTTTTTATTTGTTCTGCCCTCAGAAAGGCATTTCCTGTCAGAAAATGTTGAAATTTGACTATTAATATGCTAAATTAACAATCAGAGAAATTTCCAGAAATTGGAAATTTTTATATTACAGGTGATGATATGATTCGAGAATACACTACACAGAGTGTCTTTGACGCATTGCAGGAACGTCTGCGATTCCTGTTTGAAGAATTTGATAACATCTATATTTCTTTTTCCGGGGGAAAAGACAGCGGCCTCCTGTTAAACATGACGCTTGATTTCCGCAGAAGATACTATCCCGAAAAAACAGTCGGCGTTTTCCACCAGGATTTCGAAGCACAATATACCGTGACGTCAGAGTATGTCGAGAGAACTTTCGAAAAAATCAAGGATGAAGTCGAGCCCTACTGGGTCTGTCTGCCGATGGCTACCAGAACTGCGCTGAGCAGCTACGAAATGTACTGGTATCCATGGGACGACCGCAAAAAAGAGGCGTGGGTCAGAAAAATGCCGGACAAAGAATATGTGATCAACCTGGACAACAACCCGATCACCACGTACCGCTATCGGATGCATCAGGAAGATCTGGCAAAGCAGTTCGGCCGCTGGTACCGGATTGCCCATGACAACAAAAAAACCGTCTGCCTCTTAGGAATGCGGGCCGCAGAATCCCTGCAGCGCTACAGCGGTTTCCTGAACAAAAAATACGGGTATCACGAGGAATGCTGGATCAGCAGACAGTTCAAAGATGTCTGGTGCGCGTCCCCGCTGTACGACTGGACGTCGACAGACGTCTGGCACGCCAATTATCTGTTTGGCTATGAATACAATCCTCTGTATGATCTCTACTACAAAGCCGGACTTAAAATTTCACAGATGCGGGTTGCCTCCCCGTTCAACGATTATTCCAAGGATTCACTCAATCTGTACCGTGTCATCGATCCGGAAGTCTGGGTAAAGCTGGTGGGCAGGGTCCAGGGTGCAAATTTTGCCTGTATCTACGGCAAATCCAAAGCGATGGGCTACCGCAATGTCACACTGCCGGAAGGGCACACCTGGAAATCCTACACTATGTTTCTTCTCGATACGCTCCCTGTCCGGCTTCGGAATAACTACGCCAAAAAATTTAACACTTCCATCGAATTCTGGCATAAAACGGGAGGCGGACTCGACGAGGAGACAATTCAGGAACTGGAAGAACATGGATATCAGATTATGCGCAACGGCGTATCAAATTATACGCTGAACAAAAAATCACGGATTATCTTCCTTGGAAACATACCGGATCATACAGACGACATCAAAACGACTAAAGACATTCCGAGTTGGAAAAGGATGTGCTACTGCATCTTAAAAAACGATCATATCTGTCGTTTTATGGGATTCGGCATGAGCAGACAGCAGCAGAAGCGCATTGATCTGATCCGACAGAAATATAAGGGAGTGGAGGAGATGGATTATGGAGTATAAAAGCCCGGCCTATGAAGTGATCGCCGTACCGATTCAGAAAATAAAACCAAATACTTATAATCCCAACACGGTTGCGCCTCCGGAAATGAAGCTTTTGTATGAGAGCATAAAACAGGACGGATACACGATGCCGATCGTCTGTTATCACGACTGCAAAAATGATACCTATATCATTGTAGACGGATTCCACCGCTACCGCGTCATGCTGGAACACGACGATATCTTCGAGCGGGAAAAGGGACTTCTGCCAGTATCCGTCATCAATAAGTCTCTCGACCAGAGAATGGCGAGCACAATCCGCCATAACCGGGCGCGTGGAAATCATGATGTGGATCTGATGAGCAATATCGTAAAAGAACTGCATGAGCTGGGCAGGTCAGACGCGTGGATTTCAAGACATCTTGGCATGGAACGGGATGAGATTCTGCGTTTAAAACAGATTACAGGGCTTGCAGCACTGTTTAAAGACGTGAAATTCGGCAAGGCATGGAAGCCTGTTGATGAAACGGAGCTGTAACCGGCCGGGACGGATAACGCCCGAAAAACGGCGTCTGCCCCGGCCGGAAATCTCACTGCTTTTATGATTCATTCTCCGCGCGGATCATTTTATCAGATCTTAAAATATGGTTCGACAGCCAGCCAAACAAAAACTCCATCAATTCTTCAAGATATTCCTGCTGGTTTTCATCAATCTCGTCCAGATTGATCTCGCGCAGCTTTGTGATAAAGGTCTGATGCGCCCGCTTCTGCGCTTCCAGACCGGAATACCCGATGCTCTCCATGTATTCCTCTTCATCCCCGAAATGCTCTTCCGTGTACTCCCTGAGCCGGTTGATAATCGCCATAATCTCATCGTACTTGTCAAAGATCATCTCGTCTTTCACAAGGTTTGTCGCCTCCGCAATAATCTGAAACAGCATCTCATGCTCTCTGTCGACAAGCTCGATCCCGGTCCTGTACTCATCCGTAAATACACAGGGGTTGTCTTTCCCAAGCCATTCCTTCAGTGGAGGCATCTTTCCGATCAGAATATCGCTGCTTAAAATATGCTGGTACAGCCACCTTGTCAGATAGACCATCAGTTCTTTTAACGCCCCCTCCTGCGCTTCGAACTCATCGATATTCCGGAATGTCATTTCGCTTATCTTCTGGCGGAACTCCATATGCTGCTTTTTCTGAAACTCAATTTCCGGATCATTGATCGCCGCCATATGTGCCTCCTCGCGGATAAAATGATGATCCGCATACGCCTGCAGCTCGTCAAAAACATCTTTCACCTGATTATACTTATCCTGCACACGGCTGCCAAGCAGGTCCATAACCTGATTCATCAGTTCGAACAGCTTTCTGTGGTCGGCGTCAATCTGCTCAATCCCGGTAAGGCAATCATCTGTAAAATAAAACATTTTTTCTTCTCCTTTTCTATTTACCTTGCCGATATTATAACGCGTTCCAGTCCGGGGGACAATACCCAATCAGCCATCTACTTTCCATATTTTAGAAAATTGTTATGGCTTCTTAAGAGATTCTTCATTTTACAGTCAAGAATCCGTCACATTTCTCCTGTAAGATAAGAAGCATCAAAAGGAGCTGTTGAGTTTCGACGGAAGATTCGGGGTTCTGTCAGTTCCGGCAAAAAACTCTCCCAAAGGATTCTTCCTTCGGGTTATACATAAAAAAGACTTCCGAAAGTTCCTCCTCCTCTTTCGAAAGTCTTTTCCATTTAACCCTTCCACTTATCCGCCGGAACCTTCCGGTCTTTAAGCCTTCGCTTTATAAAATCACGAAACAGCGCATAGATTACCGAACACAGCGGGATAAACAGAATAATTCCCAGTATCCCGAACAGGTTTCCCCCGAGCGTCACGGCGGCCAGCACCCAGATTGACGGCAGTCCGACCGAGCCTCCGACGACATGTGGGTAAATGAGGTTTCCCTCTACCTGCTGCAGCACCAAAAACAGGATCAAAAACCAGATCGCCTGAATGGGATTGACCATCACAATCAAGAGTATCCCGACCACACAGCCGATAAACGCACCGAAAATCGGGATCAGCGCCGTCAGCGCAATGACGATTCCCGTCAGCATCGCATACGGCATCCTGAAAACCGTCATGGAGATCACAAACATTGTCCCCAGAATCACAGCCTCCACACATTGCCCCGAGAGAAAATTTGAAAAAATCTGATTCGCAAGCTCCGCCACAGACAAAATCTTTTCGGTAATCCTGTCCGGAAACAGCGCGTACATTACCTGTTTTCCCTGTGCAGCCAGCTTTTCCTTCTGAAACAACACATAAATGGAAAACGTAAATCCGATCACAAACGTTGTCACACCGTTCACAATCCCGGAAAAAACACCGACGCCGGAACTGACAATACCAGAGGCAACGGACTGTACGAATCCGACTGCCGTCTCCGATATGGAAGACCAGTCAATATTTAAATCCTCAATCGCAGGCCCAAGCCACGGCCATTTCTCCGGCACTGTATCCAGCCAGTCCTGCATCCCCGAAAATGCCGACGGAATCTGTGTGACCAACAGCTTTACCGTATTTCCAAGCTCGGGTATCACAACCACAAGCGCCAGTGCGATCACGCCGATCACGCAGACCAGGGTCAGCACATACGCCAGGGGCCGCTTAAACTTCTCCCCCTTTTTATTTTTCACAAACAGACACTTCTCAATCCGTTTCATCGGAACATTCAGAATGAACGCAATCGCCCCTCCGATGAGAAATGGCGCCAGAAGCCCTGTCACAAAACGAAATGCCTTTATCACCACATCAAAATGTTCGATTCCGCAATACAGCAATACCACCGCCGAAGCAATCCCGATGAGATGCCTTCTGGTCTTCTTTGATAGTTCCATAAATCTCCTCCCCCTCTATACAACCGCGATGCCGCCGATTCCCATTGCCCAGCATACCAGATAAATCAGCAGAAGATGAAGCGGGTAAAACAAATAAAAGAAATACTTTAAGTTCCATCCCTTTTTCCCGTTGTAAAGCGCAATCGGGACAAAAGCAATCAGCGCCGGCAGTTCCCACCAGAAAAACACCAGACATCCCGCCAGAATCTGCATTCTTCTGTTCCTGCGGAAAAAATACAGCACCATGATACATAAAATCCCCTTCGCACTGTAATCCGTCTTCAGAAACTCCGCCGCCCCCATGCACATCGCAACGATCAGTATCTCAAGAAAAATCCGCACAATCTGATTTAAATCCGCATCCTCAGCATACTGGCAGCCGATCATCGCAACCAGCCCTAAAAACAGGGTAAAAAACACATTCTGATAGCTAAATTCCAGCGGCATCCCGTGAAACGCCAGATCGAACGGAATCTCCGAAATCAGTGCAAACACGGCCAGTCTTGCCGCATATTTCACGCGATTCCCTGTGTGCCCGACCCCCTCCACCAGCAGAAAACAGAAAATCGGAAAGGCAATCCGTCCGACCATACAGATCGGAAGAGCACACGTCTGAACTCCAGTCACCTCTCGTCATCTC
>CANDFU010000098.1 GCA_947384095.1 uncultured Roseburia sp.
TAGTTTTGTTTTATGTTTTTGGCTCTGTTGTTATTGTTGTTGTTGTTGTTGTTATTGTTGTTTGAGACAGAGTTTCTCTGTAGCCCAGGCTGTCCTGAAATTTGCCCTGCAAAACAGGCTGGCCTCAAACTCAGAGATCCAACTGCTTCTGCCTCCCAATTGCTGGGATTAAAGGTGTGAGCTTCCATACCTATCTCTCAGAAACCAAGTTTTACATGTGGCTTCTGTCCTTCCATCTTGCTAAAGTGGGCTCTTCTCATTTCTGCTGCATTGCACGTACCAGACTGGCTGGCTCTCAAGCTTCTTGATGTTTCCTCTATCCCTTCTCCCTACGGGAGTCCTAGAATTACAAATGTGCACGACGGCATCCAGCTTTTTTTTTTTTTAAATATGGGTTCTAAGCTCCAGTTATCAGGCTTGTATAATGAATAGTCCGGTGAGCGCCCATGTCAGTCCGTTTGTATACCAGATTCCCCACATGCCGACAGACGGGATCATCATCAGAACCCAGGCAAACCCGACCCTTCCGATGACTTCTGTCACACCGTTTATCATCGCAAACGTCGCATCCCCGACTCCGTTTAACATGCCGCGCATCACATAAATCAGCCCGAGCGCAGCATACATAAAGCTGGTGATACGCAGGCCCCTGGCCCCGATCTCAATCACTTCGGGATCTTTTACGAATAACCCGACAATTTCATCCCCGGCCAGATGCATAACCACGATCATGACGGCCGCAAATGCCAGTACAAGAAATACGCTTTTGCGGCAGCCTGTGCTGACCCTGTCATATCGTCCGGCCCCGGCATTCTGTCCGGCAAAGGTGGACACCGCGGTCCCAAGCGAGCCCAGCGGCTGCTGTACCAGCTGTTCCACACGGCCCGTCGCCGTGTAAGCCGCCATCACCACAGGCCCGAACCGGTTTACAACGCTCTGCAGCGCAATACAGGAAAACGCAATCAATGCATTCTGCGCCGCGAGCGGAAAACCGATCTGAAAGCTTTTCCGAAAAATCCTCCTGTCAAAGACAAAATGCCTCCGTGAAAGTTTCAGGTATGGATTTTTCCACACGCCATACCATATGGAACCTGCCATAGCCGCCGTCTGGGAAATCACGGTCGCCCATGCGGCTCCCGCCACGCCCGCATCAAATGCCAGAACAAACAAAAAATCAAGCGCGACATTTACGCCGCAGGCGATTACCAGAAAAACCAGCGGCGTCTTTGAGTCCCCGAGCGCGCGCAGGACGGAGGATATCATATTATATCCCGCCACAACGATCGTGCCGCCGCAGGCAATCCGCATATAGATCAACGCATCTGCAAAAGTTTCTTCCGGCGTATTCATCAGCACAAGAATCGGTTCCGCCAGCAGTACACTTAAGACGCTCATCAGCAATCCTGCCCCACATGTAATATAAACGGCATTTGCGATTATTTTTTTTACATATTCTTCTTTTCCCGCCCCAAAATACTGTGAGATCAGGATTCCGATGCCGGCGCTCAGTCCCATACACAGCGAAAAAAACAGAAAGCCCAGACTTCCCACCGCGCCCACCGCGCCGAGAGCATCCGCACCTACATATCTCCCCACAATCACGGAGTCTGCCATATTGTAAAATTGCTGAAATACATTTCCCGCCAGCATCGGCAGGGTAAACCCGAGCAGCAGGCCAAGCTCATTCCCTTTTGTCATGTCACATACAGATCCGTCCCGCATAATTCTTCCTCCAGTCGCAGCTCTTTAGCGCTCGCTACACTATATCAGCATTCCACTGGAAAAACCAGAACAGATTTGTACAAAAATAGAAAAAAATGGTGCCCCTTCTTCGGCAATGTCACCGATGGCTGGTGCGCTCGCGAAGGTATTTGTCCTTCGTCGCAAGTCCGCCGCGGATATGACGTTCCGATTTGTTGACATCGAGCACTTTTCTGGTCTCTGCCGCCAGAGAGGGATTTACCTGGGCAAGACGCTCTGTTACATCCTTATGTACCGTACTCTTGCTTATTCCAAAGTGTCTTGCCGCCTGACGCACCGTTGTATTGTTGTCAATGATATATCTCGCAATCTCCATCGCGCGCTCTTCAATATAACTTTTCAAAACTTTCCCCTGCAATACTTGTTTTTACATTGTATGCAGTGGCATTTTTGTATATACTTCGTTTTCATATTCCAGAGACCGTTCCTCCGTCCGGAATATCCTTCGCCGTTACTGCCCGTGCTTCCTCCCTGCGCGCGGCCGTTTTCCGGTATGCAGAAGGAGACACCCCGATATTGTTCTTAAATACCATCGAAAAGTACTGCTCCGAGGAATAGCCGCAAAAATAGGCGATCTCGGAATAGGACAGTCCGGAGCCGGACAAAAAATGGCATGCCCGCTTGAGCCTGAGATTTGTAATGTATTGCTGCACGGGCACTCCGGTAATTTCTTTAAAAATCCGGTACAAATAGGTACGGTCCAGGCCGATAGCATCCGACACACTTTTCACCGAAATATTTTTAAAATAGGAATCCTGTATCAGAGATACCGCCTGACTCACATAATATTCCTTTCTGGACAGCGGCTTGATATTGCGATTGCGCTGCATCAGCCTGGAACAGAGCAGATAAAACTGCCCCAACGCGATATAGCTGTCCGGGATGGCCGCTTCACTCATGGCGACAAGCGGAGCTATGATTGAAGTAAGTTCCCCTATCGGCTCGTAATGCAGCACCGGGCAACTGCTGCCGATATTGCACAGCTGCATGAGCGGAAGCACATCAATTCCCCCAAATCCCATCCAGTAATACACCCAGGGATCCTCCTCGTCAGACTGGTACAAGATAGGTACGTTTGGCATCAACAGGAAACAGTCGTTCGCCTTCAGGTGATATGTCCGGTCATAAATCTGATAAATCCCTTTCCCACTCACAATGCAGTGCAGCACATAATGGTCAATCATGGTCTGTGCAGAGCAATGCCCCTGTATCGTCTCATGATATCCACAATCCAGAATCCGTATCGTTTCGTTCGTCGACTCGTTCTGCCGGAAATAGCTGATATTCTTAATTCCCATGGCACATTCTCCCATTTTAGCAACAAAACATGAAATTATGGCAACATAGCTTTCTTTTATTTATATCAGATTATGGTATAAATAACAATAGAAACACAATATATTTTCACTTAATTTAAACAAAAATTACAAATATATGCTCTATTACGACGGTAAAATACAACAAATAGCCCTAATCAAACGATTCCGGATAAAAACTTACCGGAAATAAGATGACAACATTTTATGCAGGTGAAAAACTATGAAAATTACGTATTACGGAACATCGGCCTCAGAGGCCTGGCCGGCGCTCTTCTGTAACTGTCAGGCCTGCACGCTGGCCCGGAAATACGGCGGGAAAAATATACGGACGAGGAGCCAGTCTCTGATTGATACCACTCTGCTGATTGATTTTCCCCCCGACACAAACTACCACGCACAGATTCTGCATCTGAATCTGCAGGCCATACGTACACTGCTGATCACCCACAGCCACCACGACCATTTTTTCCCGTATGACATTTGCATGAGATCTTCTGATTTCGCATCGGGGACATCCGGCAGCAGGCTGTCCGTCTACGGAAACGAGACAACAGAAAAAGAATTTCGCGAGGCGGCCTTGATCTGCGGCAATATCAGCCAGTTTGTCACATTCCGGCGCCTCGAACCATTTGAACGGATTCTCACAGAAGACGGATATAGCGTCACAGCCCTGCTCGCCGACCACAATCAGCCCGAAAAATCATTGATGTATTTAATCAGCAGGAAAAACAGGACACTTTTCTATGCGCACGACACCGGAATCTTTCCAGAGTGCACCTGGCGATTTCTGGAAGGACAAAAGCTTGACTTTGTGAGCCTTGACTGTACGGCTCTCAGCCGGAACTGGCAGAGAGGGCATATGGGATTTGACGCGGTTGACGCCGTAAGAAAAAGACTGACAGAGATGAACTGCATCGGCCCCGGAACACTCCTTACCCTGAATCATTTTGCACATTTCGGGAATTTTACACATGACAGGATCTGTGAAATCGAAAACCCAAAAGGATATCAGGTGGCATATGACGGCTGTTCCTATGAATTTTAAAAACAGACGCCCGCTTTCTCTATCTCTGTAAAAATGGCACCAGGGCAGATAAAAATCTGCCTTAAATATAGGCGATCCGACAGGCGGGTCGTCCTTGTTCCAAATCAAAAGGAGGAAACTGATATGACAAAGAAACACTGGTTAAAATCAACCACAGCTTTGTGTCTGGCAGCTGGCGCCGTACTGTTGTCGGCATGCGGCAGCACGCCCGAACCGGAAAACAACACCGGAGGTGACGCGCCGCAGAGCAACGCCGGAACCGGAAACGATGTGCAGCCGACGGAAGACGGCACACAGGGGACGCCGGAGGGTTCCGCAGAATTCAGCGGAAAATCCATTGAAATCGCAACTTACCTTTCCGGCGACACCTTAAACGCTTATAAGCAGGTCATCGCTGATTTTGAAAGCGAGACGGGCGTGACAGTCGTCCTGGATGAATATGGAAACGATTATGAGAGCACAATGAAGACCAGAATGGCTTCCAACGACCTGCCGGATATTTTCGAGACACACGGATGGTCATTGATCCGCTATAAGGAGTACCTGACAGACCTCAGCGGCGAGCCATGGGCGGCTGACTTAAACAAAGCGGCTCTCGGCGTTATAAAGGATACGGACGGAAAACTCTATACCCTTATGACAACCGGCTCCTGCCTGGGCACCGCGGTAAATATGAATGTCTGCGAAGACGCAGGCGTCGACCCGTGGGCAATCGAAACCTGGGACGACTTCAACGAAGCCTGCGATACGATCAAAGCGGCAGGGTATACTCCGATCGCAAACTATTTTACTTCGGCCGGCGCTCTGGCAAACGCAAACGGATCCTGGCTCAGCTATGAGGGAGAAATGTTCAACGACAATGAAGCAATGTTAAACGGAACCTGGGACTGGGAGAATTTCCGGACGATCCTTACTTATCTTAAGACCTGGTTCGACAACGGATATCTTTATGAAGACTGCGGTACCATCGCACAGCCGGACGCCATTGAACGCTGCGCAAAAAATGAATGTGCTTTTGTCGTCGGCATCGGTTCTTCTTACCAGACGGCAGTCGTCACCCAGAATCCGGAAGTAAAAATGGCCATGATCCCGATCTGCGCCAGCAAAGAAGGCGGGGCACGCTTCTGCGGCATCGGCGAAGGCGCTTCCTTCGGCATCTGGAAGGACACCGAAAACATGGACGTGTGCAAGGCATTCCTGAACTATGTGGCGGAAAACGCAGACGGTATCAATGTCGCCGCAGGAGAAATCAGCACGCTGCCTTCCGAGACCTCGAAATCATACGGTATGGAACTGATGGAAGAGATGGAGTCCCATTTCCCGGATGTCTTTTATGACAATCTCTGGGACCGCAAATACATGCCGTCCGGTATGTGGGGGATTTTCCAGAACGCGGCCGGAATGTTCTGTGAAGATCAGTCCGATTCCAGCATACAGGATGTGATCGACTACCTGAAAGAAAATTATACGGATTTATATGAAGCTGCAAAGGAAGAATAAGTGAAACGACTGCCTCCGCCTGCGGGCGGCAAATGCCCCCGCCTGCGGAGGCAGAGCATTCTCCCCGTGAAAGGATGAAATGTTATGGAAAAAAAGAGAAAACGCATTTTATTATCGCTTAGTATTCCTGCCTTTTTGCTGATCATATTATTTATGATTATTCCGCTCGGAAATGCGCTGCGCGTATCCTTTTTCAAATGGAACGGATATTCGCAGAACATGAAGTTTGTAGGCCTGGAAAACTACCTGTCTTTTTTTAAGGACAAGGTTTTCTGGCGATCGACGGTCAATACCTTTGTCTACGGATTCGGCTCTACCCTGCTTCAGAATATCTTTGGCCTTTCCGTCGCCCTGCTGGTAAACAGGCAGTTTAAAGGACGCAATTTTGTGCGTCTCATCTGCTATATGCCGATTATGATTTCGGGTGTCATTATGGGCGCAATTCAGTACTATATCTGGAATTACGAAAACGGCGTCATGAACAACCTGCTGAATCTTTTCGGCATTTCAAATATTTACTGGATGAAGACCGGGCCCGGGGCAGTCCTTATCATTACCCTGATCAACAGCTGGCAGGCTATGGGTTTTTGTATGCTGATTTATCTGGCAGGTCTGCAGAATATCCCGAAAATGTACGAAGAAGCCGCACTGCTTGACGGGGCGACAAAACGCCAGATCTTCCTGAAAGTCGACGTCCCGCTTCTGATGCCTGCCATCACAACCGCAGTCATCACGAATCTGATCGGCGGATTTAAGCTTTTTGATATTATCGTCACACTGACAAACGGCGGACCAAACCGCAAATCCCTGTCATTGTCCTATTATATCTCACTGCTCTATTTTAACGACGAGAAAGCCGGGTATTCCTCCGCTGTCGGAATCGCACTGTTTCTGATTATTTTCATCGTCGCCGTTCCGATCAACCAATAC
>CANDFU010000099.1 GCA_947384095.1 uncultured Roseburia sp.
ACACTATAACCTACACTCTTTCCCTACACGACGCTCTTCCGATCTCTGGAATGGCTACGGATAATCTGGAAACAATGAAGGCGGTGTTTCGGATCATAAGAGGGGCGGCGGGCAATCATGTGACTGTCATTTCCAATACAGGCAGGGATAAAGTGATGCTTCACGAGCCCAATCTGGCGTCGCCGGTTATTGTGCCGTGGAAGAACCTTTTCCAGGCAATGAATCCCGGAAACGGTCTGGTGAGGCATCCTTCCAATACGTTGTATGTGATCACTCCCTTAATCCCCGCAGAAGAAATGCAGTCGGGAGAGAGAATGCGCCCCGTGATCTGGAATGCGATCCGGAATAATATGAGGAATTACCTTTTTAATCAGAGTACGTGGGCGGGGATCAGGCAGGTCGGCGTCTACGGGAGGGAGCTTCTGAATACGGAAAACAAGGATCGATTTGCAAAGAATGCAGTCCTGTTCCGTTTTTTCTGCGATATAGCGACCGGGGGAGGCTTTTACAGAAGACTGTATGCAAGATTTTTGCGAGAGGCGAACGACAGATATCTTATGGATCATGAAATAGAAGGGCTGTCGAAGAAGTATTTTGCTTTAGCGCGCAGATGGAGCCGCCTGTCAAAAAATGTGATGGCATATGCGCAGGAACCGGATGAGGGCTGCGCTGGTGAATTGCGGCAGGAATGGGAAGAAATCAGCCGGCTGGAAGGAGAGCTTGCGGGTCTGTTGTATAAAAGGAGCGCAGACAGATAGATGAAGCAGGAAGAGGAAAATATGATGGCGGTGGCAGCCTTTGTATTGAGACTGCTGCAGGTGAGGGATAACCGGAAAGAAATACAAAAAGAATTTTGTGAATGTATATGCAGGCTGAAACGGCTGATGCGGCAGCAGGCGGATGACGAGCAGTTTTTTATAGAGTCTGTCCTGCGCAGAAGCAATCTCGTCTGGCTTGCGATGGACGGCATGAAAAACAGAAGTAATTATGTCACTTTTCGAAATGCCGTAAAGGAGCGGCCGGTTCTGATGCTTGTAAAAAGTACTACCCTGCAGATTTTTCGGGGACGCGGCGTAAGGTCTGAAGAAGAACAGGAGTATGCGTTCCTGTGGGTGGAATATGTGACAGGCGGAACGTATTTTCTGCATATCGGCGGGGAAACGCGGGCAATCGGCGAGACGGGACTGCTCTGGATTTACCGCAGGGAAAAGCATGATTTTCACAGCAGATATTATGTGTGCGCACAAATCCGGGTCCCGGAAGAAAAAGCTGTGAAGCGGATGGGGAACGTCAGGGATGAAGATGATCAGAAGGATATTGCAGGAGAGCGTGATGGGCTCTAACTGCGCGACGACGGCTTCGAGGATTGTACTGGGGTACTACGGGTATGATTTTTCGGAAGATATGATTTTTGGCCTGGGTGCCGGCCTGGGCTTTATTTATCAGTATTATGCGGATACGGAGGAATATTTTCTGTCCGGGAAAAATGAGAGCATGGAGCATAATCTTGCGCATGTACTGGGAGGAACGCTTCTGACAGGAAGTTTTGACGACGGGGACCGTGCATGGCAGCGTGTGAAAGAACTGATTGACGAGGAAGTGCCTGTAATTTTGGATTTGTCGATTCTGCATCTGCCTTATTTCAGACCGTATCTGGGGGAGATTGCAAATATCGGTTTTGGTCTGCACAATGCGGTTCTGATCGGGTACGATGACGCGGAACGCGAGGTCCTGCTGCTGGATCATCGATGGAATGAACCGCAGGTGGTCAGTTATGAGGATCTTAAAAATGCGAGAAACCGCAGGGAAGGGAATGTGAGCGCGCGAAATGCATATAAAGCGTATGCCCTGTGCTCTCCGGCAGCCCGGATCCGTCCGGATTTGTTTTTTGCGCTGCGGCTGACAATTAACAGGATGAAACATCCCTTTGCGTACAAGATGGGGCTGGCGGGGATAAAGACTTTTCACAGGGAAATAAAGTTACTGTTTGAGAGCGGCCTTTACGGGCAGAAGAGAGAGGAGATCCTTGCATATTCCTATCTTATGGAAAAACTGGGCACCGGAGGAGGAAATTTCAGAAGAATGTACGGACGCTTTTTAAAGGAGGCGGCCGGCCAGGTCCGGATGCCGGAGCTTATAAGAGCCGGAAAAATCTATGTAAGCCTGGCAAAGAGATGGAAGGACCTGTCGGCGACGCTGGGCCGGATGCCGGACAATCCGCAGCTTCTCGCGGCGTTTGACGCGATCATGTCTGAAATAGAAGCGGGCGAGGCGGAAGGGATCGGGACATTGGAAAGGATAGTGGAAAAGGGATAAAAAGAATGGATAAGCATATTATTTATGAGACATTGCCGCACCGATATCCGATGCTTTTTGTAGATGATATTTATGAAATAAAATTCGGGCAGTATGTGCGCGGAGTGAAAAATGTAAGCGGCAACGAACCGTGGGTGACGGGGCATTTTCCGGATAATCCGGTGTTTCCGGGAGTTCTCATCATAGAAACCATGGCGCAGATTGGTGGTTTTATGTTTTACAGCGAAGAGCGGGAGGCGTCGTTAAAGGCGTACCTTTCCAGGGTGGATGAGGTGAAGTTCCTTCAGAAGGTGTTTCCTGGGGAGCAGATGATTGTGGAGGCGGTTCTGGTGGAAAAGTTTTCACGGTTTGTAAAGGCGGAATGTAAGGCGAGCGTCAACGGGAAAACGGCGGCAAAGGCTGTTATTACCTATTTTTTTGACGACATTGTTTAAGGAAAGAATGGTATGTATATGAAGGAAATCCAGATCATAGGAATCGGTGTGATAAACAGGACCGGAAATACGATAGAAGAAATATGGAATTGCCTGACGGGAACGACGGCTGTGAAAAAGACGGCCGGAAAGACGCAATATAGTTCTGTCCTTCCTTCAAGAAGGCTAAGGAGGATGAACCGGTATTCGGATATGGCCGTATATGTGTCGTACAAAGCGCTGGATGACGCCGATATCGCGGCAGACAGCCTGGATCCGTACCGGATCGGCACCATTTTTTCCACCGGGTACGGACCGATGGAATCCAATCTGACTTTTGCCGGGATGGTATTGGACAAGGATCCGGATCTGTGCAGCCCGACGGTATTTGCAAATACCGTATCCAATGCATGTATCGGGCACATCTGCATGAACTTAGGGTGTAAGGGCGTCAGCACGATTGTGATGGGAAGCAACAGTGTCGGCTATGCGCAGATGCTGCTGGATAAAGGCGACGCCGATTATATTCTTTCCGGAGCGGTTGAGGAGTATCATGAGGAATTGTATCAATGCTTTAAGCAGAATCCATATTCGGCCAATGTCGATATCGCGGAGGCGGCAGTCGGGTTTCTGCTGACGTCGGAGAAAAGAAAGGACGCATACTGCCGGCTGATCGATTTTGTGGAGTGTGACCTGGGCGCTTATCCGCTGACCGGCGGGATGGAAGAGACGGACATAAAACCGGTGGAAACGGCGCTGAGACGTTTTCTGGATCAATGTGATCTGCCGGTCGATGCCGTGTTTTCTGCCGGGAATGCTTCCTGGTTTGACACGTGCGAATCTGAGATGCTCCGGCGCGTGCTGGGCGGCGGGGTCGTTTATGTCGACGGGCTGAAAAACTATGTGGGAGAGACGCTGGGGTCCTCGCTGTCGTTGTCGATTGCGGTCGCGGCTTTGTGCCTTAAGAATCAGAAGATACCGGAAAAGCTGGCGGAGGCCGGGAAGGAAGGGGCGGCCGTTAAAACGATTCTGGCGACGGGATATGATGTGACGGGAAATTATGTGGCATATCTGCTGGCAGGCCGGGAATAGAGGAGGAAAATATGGAGGATTCTGGTTTCAGGGATAAAAAGATCATTGTGACAGGGGGATGCGCCGGTATCGGCAGGAGCATTACACTGCGATTGCTGAAGGCAGGCGCCGATGTGGCTGCGACGTATCATTCTTCGGCGCAGGGGGCGTCGGAGCTAAAAGCGGAGGCGGGAGCGTATGAAGGGGTATTGCATACCTGCCGGATGAATGTCTGTGACGCCGATGAAGTGCGGATGAAAATGGAAGAAATGATCGCACGCTTTGAGGACAGGGTAGACGGCCTGGTGAACAATGCGGGTATCACGAGGGACAGAATGTTTTTTATGATGCAGGAGGAGGACTGGAACAGTGTTCTTGATACCAATCTGAACGGCACCTATCATGTGATCAGAAAGGTCCTTCTGCCGATGATCCGTGGAAAAAAAGGTTCTGTCGTCAACATCAGTTCCGTGAGCGGCCTGACGGGAGTGGCGGGACAGGCTAATTATTGTGCGTCCAAGGCTGCGGTGATTTCTCTGACAAAAACGCTCTCCAAAGAATTTGCCGGTAAAAATATCCGGTTCAATGCCGTTGCTCCGGGCTATATCGACACGAAGATGATACGCCGGATGCCGGAAAAAGAGCTGGAGAAGGTTCGGAAAAAAATTCCTATGGGACGTGTGGGGGAGCCGGAGGAGATCGCGGAGGCTGTTCTGTTTTTGCTGAGCGATGCTTCCAGCTATATCACCGGGCAGACGATTGTCGCCGACGGCGGCCTGACTTGATTTTGCGGCAGAAAAGGGGATGGGTATGCAGGAGAAGAAGACGGTTGTCGTCACAGGCGCCAGCGGCGGTATCGGAAGAGTCCTTCTCGACCGACTGTGGCGCGACGGATATGAATGCGTCGCAGTTGATAAAGACGGGCGGGTATTGGCGCTGGAGAAAGAAGGCGTGGAGGCGATCTGCGCAGATCTCACTTCCGATGATATTTTTGAGCGGCTTAAGGCCGTACTGGAGGGAAAACAACGGATTTATGGTATTGTGTTTGCGTCGGGGATCATGCTTCCGGGAAAGGTGACGGAGACGGAGGAGGACGACTGGGAGGCGACGCTGGAGATCAATCTCACCGCCGTATTCCGGTTTACAAAGTGGCTGCTGCCATATCTGATGCAGAATAAGCCGAGCCATGTGATTGCGGTTGCGTCGCATCTGGGCGTGGTGGCCTCTTATGATCTGACGGCGTACAGTGTGAGCAAGGCCGCTCTGATTGAATTTGTAAAGTGTGTGGCGCTGGATTACGGGGATGCCGGCGTGATGGCCAATTGCGTCAGCCCGGGTTTCCTGAAAACAAAGATGCTGGATCGGGCGATGAGCCGGTTTGCGGGCAATAAAAAGTGGATGTTTGCGACCGGGGGAATGCCGAAACAGCATATTGATGTGGAGGATGTGGCAAATCTGATTTCTTTTCTGCTGACCCAGAACAGTATGAATGGAGAAAATGTTGTGATGGATGCAGGATATAGTGTCAGGTAGCGCGCATTTTGCAGGGATTCCTGCAGGGAGGGTTACAAATGAAGAAAAGAGACGGGGAAAAAGTATGGAATGCCTTTAAGCAGATGGAGGACTATCTGGATAAAAGTATCCGGATTATCGGGAAAGTGGATTCCGACAATTATTATACAGATATAGACGGAAACAGGATGTATGACGGCGTTTCTACTTTGCTCAATACCAATATCGGACACCAGAACGCGGAACTGACTGCGGTGATAAAAGAGCAGCTTGAGCTTTTGGACAACACGACATTATTTACCTGTACGGCCGGAATCGCAATCCGGTGTTCGGAAAAACTGTGTTCGCTGTGTGAAGGGCATTATTTTTCCACATTTTTTACAAACAGTGGTTCGGAAGCCTGCGATACGGCGATCAAAATCGTTCTGAAATACTGGAAGAATAAGGGGGAAGACAGAAATAAAATCGTTTCATTAAAGGGCGCCTATCACGGATCGGGTATCGGGGCGATGATGCTGGCATATGGCGGATATCAGATGGAAGACTATTCCCTGCGGCACGATCACATGTACCAGGTTACGGTGCCGGATCCGATGGAAAAACCGACGGGAATGGGGGAGGAAGAGTGGATTGATCGCTGTGTCGGCGAATTTACCAGCTATTGCGACGAAAACCCAGGAAATGTGGCGGCGCTTTTTTTTGAACCGGTTCAGCTCTCGAACGCCGTAAACGTTCTCCCCAAAAGCTATGTGCAGAAGATGTGCGATGCCTGCCGTCAGCGGGGCATACTGATCGTGGTGGACGAGGTTGCCACGGGATTCGGGCGGACGGGGGACTGGTTTGCCTCGCAGTATTACGGGGTCTGGGGAGATTTAATGATGCTGGCCAAGGGAATCACTTCCGGGTATATCCCAATGGGGGCGGTGCTGGTGACAAAAGAGATTTACCGTCATTTTTACGGTAAGACTGCTGAGGGGAAGCAGTTAGAGCACGGATATACGACGGGAGGCCATCCCGTGGCCTGCGCCGCGGCTTTAAAGAATATGGAACTGCTGGAAAAGAACGGCTGTGTGGCGAATGCGCGTGCATGCGGTCTTTATCTGCTTGACAGGTTAAAGGAGAGTATCGGGCGATCAGACTTTGTCGCGGCGATCCGTGGAAAAGGCCTGATGATCGCTGTCAGATCGGAAGAGCACACGTCTGAACTCCAGTCACCTCTCGTCATCT
>CANDFU010000100.1 GCA_947384095.1 uncultured Roseburia sp.
GGACGTTTCCGACGTCAAAAATAACATTTTTTATCATCTCTCCGTGACAGCCTCTTCTCTTTCCATTTTTCGCAGAGATGCCGGCAGAATCCCTTCCGCCGGCATCTCTGTGCTGTGTGCTCCTGCATGAAAAAACAAATCATCTTTTTACCGGACTGCGGTAAATAATATCATCCCGCCCCGGACCGTTGGAAACCATGGTAATCGGATATCCGATCTGCTCTTCGACAAACTCCACATACTTCCGGCAGTTTTCCGGAAGCTCCTCGTATTTTCTGATACCACGGATATCGCATTTCCAGCCCGGCAGTTTCTCTAAAACAGGCTTTGCATGCGAAAGCTTTGCCGTCGTCGGAAAATCTTTTGTCACCTGCCCGTCTGTTTCATAGCCGACGCACACCGGAATCTCATCCAGGTATCCCAGTACATCCAGAACAGTAAACGCCACATCCGTGGTTCCCTGAAGACGGCAGCCATACCGGCTTGCCACACAGTCAAACCAGCCCATCCGCCGCGGCCGGCCTGTCGTCGCCCCGAACTCTCCGCCGTCTCCGCCGCGCCGTCTCAGTTCGTCCGCCTCTTCCCCAAAGATCTCGCTGACAAAAGCGCCTGCGCCCACCGCCGATGAGTACGCCTTACAGACGGTGATCACCTGCTTTATCTCATACGGCGGAATCCCCGCGCCGATCGCGCCGTAGGCCGCCAGCGTCGAGGAAGACGTCACCATCGGATAGATTCCGTGATCCGGATCTTTTAACGTGCCAAGCTGGCCCTCGAGAAGAATCGTCTTTCCCTCTTTGATGGCACAGTCAAGATACGAAGACACATCGCACACATACGGCGCCACCATATCACGGTACTGATGCAGCGTATCCAACAGTTCCTCCGGCACAAGCAGCGGCTTGTGATACAGGTGCTCCAATAATACATTCTTCGTCTCCGCGATGCGGGCTGTCTTCTCCTTCAGGAGCTCCTCGTCAAACAGCTCACTGACCTGGAACCCCGTCTTTGCATATTTATCCGAATAAAATGGCGCGATGCCGGATTTCGTCGAGCCAAACGACTTTCCGCCCAGACGTTCCTCTTCATACTGATCAAAAAGGATATGATACGGCATCACAATCTGCGCGCGGTCCGACACCAGGATTTTCGGCATCGGCACATTTCTGTCCACAATCGACGAAATCTCTTCAAACAGCACCGGAATATTCAGCGCAACGCCGTTTCCGATCACGCTGGTCGTGTGTCCGTAAAACACCCCCGACGGCAGAGTGTGAAGGGCAAATTTGCCATAATCGTTGACAATCGTATGTCCCGCATTTGCCCCTCCCTGAAAACGCACAATAATATCCGCTTCCTTCGCGAGCATATCGGTGATCTTCCCTTTTCCCTCGTCACCCCAGTTTGCTCCAACCACTGCTTTTACCATTTTAAGATCCTCCTTATCTTTCAAGGCATAACCGTTTTACCTGTTTATTATACATGACAGATCTGCATAAGTAAAATTAATATTTATTATACACAGCATAATCTTTCGTTATGTCATCAGAAGCAACGGTCTATCACTGCAGCCCCTGGTGCAGCAGCTTGAGCATTCTCCCCGCCGCAGCCGACATCGGGATCCGTTCATCCGACGCGATACAGAACTGCCGCCTGGGTATCTTCTTCTCAAATTCCAGCGAAAACAATTCCTCCGACTGAAGATACGCCTCCGCAAAATCCTCCACGACCGCTGCAACCCCTAAATTGCGCACTGCAAACTGAATGAGCATATCAGAAGTGGCAAGTTCAAACTCCGGGGCCAGACGAACGCCCTGCGCATTCAGAAATTCTTCCACATAGCGCCTCGTCGACGTCTTTCCCTCAAGACACATCAGCGGAAGATTGCCAAGCTCCTGGTAAGCCAGTTTTTTCCCTTTCAGTGATAAAAACTTTTTTCCAGCCACAAAGACATCCTGAATTTCCCGGACAGGAACCAGCCTCACGTGATTGTTATTTCCGGCCGGCGTACTCACAATCCCGAAATCAATCTCTCCGTCCGCCAGGCGCCGCAGCGTTTCCGGCGTCGGCGCATTTGTCACAATCACACGAATACCCGGATACGCCTCATGAAACCGCTCCAGATAGGGCAGCAGGTAAAACTGCAGCGTCATATCGCTGGCTCCGACGCGGATCTCACCGCTCTCAAGGTTTAACATTCCCAGAAGCTTTCTCTCCCCGGTCAGAATCGTCTCATACCCTCTTCGCACATATGAAAAAAGCATCTCACCTTCCTTTGTCAGCCGCACCCCCTTTGAGGTGCGGACAAACAGGACGCAGGAAAGACTGTTTTCCAGATGTCTGACAGCCTGACTGACTGCAGGCTGTGAAATGGAAAGCGTCTCCGCTGCCAGTGTGATGCTCCGATAACGCGCCGCATAATAAAAGATCTTATAATATTCCAGACTGATATCCATGTGCCTTTACGACTCCAGCTCCGGCAGCTTTCGCGAACATGCCACTGCCAGCGCGCCCGGACCGATATGGCAGGAAACGCTCAGCGAAAGCGGATCCATATGGATATCCATCCCCGGAAACGCCGCCTGTACCTCCTTTTTGAATGCCTCCGCAGCCTCCAGGTCATAGGTGTAGGCCACCTCAAGATACATGTGCGCTCCCTCCGGATCGTGGAAACGATTGTTAAAATCGTTCTTCATCGCCTCGATCATCAGGCTTCTGGCCTGTTTCACCGTTCTCGCCTTGGCAAACGCGTCCAGCTTCTCCCCCTGAATCTGCAGGACCGGCTTTAGCTTTAACAAGGTTCCGAGCGCCGCTGCCGCCGGAGTAATGCGCCCGCCCTTTTTCAGGTAATACAGCGTATCTACCATAATATAGATCGACGACTCAAGCTTATCCCGCTCAAGAATCTCCCTGATCCCAGACGCCGTGCGCCCCTGCCGTGCGAGGGCCAGAGCGTCCATGACGGACTGCCTCTGCGTCACGGAAATCCGCTGATTGTTCACTACCTGCACTTTTCCTTCGTAATCCTGCGCAAGCATCAGCGCCGTCTCGCAGGAAGCGCTCAGCCCCGAGGACATCGGAATATGCACAATCTCATCGTACTCCTTAAGCAGACCGTCCCAGGCGTCCGTCACATTGCCGACCAGGGGCATCGACGTCGAAATGTCCGCGCGGTCCGACAACATCTGATAAAACTCCGCCTGCGTCAGGTCAATATCCTCGTAATATGTTTTGTCACCCGAAAAAAAGGGCATCGGAAGAATCGTCACCCCCAGCGCCTTTGCTTCCTGCTGCGTGATGCCGCTGTTGCTGTCCGACACGACTGCTACTCTGCTCATATCTATACTCCCCCTTATCCTGTTTCCAGACTTTTCTGATATTTTTCCGCCGTTATATCCTCTCACGGAAAGCTCCGTTTTATCCATAGGCTTTGCCGTCTGTATTATAGCATATACCGCATTGCTCCGCCACAAAAAAATCTTTTTCACCCAATCGGATCCGGAAGCGCGACGCTTCCGTCCATCAGCATTTTTACAAAGGCAGTATCCCGCAGAATCCAGGGCTCCCGCCCGGGCCGGCCGTTCTCCGCGCAGATCTCTTCCGGCGTGGCCCAGCGCAGTTCGTACCCCTTTGCCTCCTCGCTCGACGTAAGCTTCAGTTCTTCCTGCCCCTCACCCACACGGCAGAAATAAAAACGTGAACGGCAGACATATTTCTTCGAATCGTCAAAAAGATCCCGTCTGATCTCTACAATCTCACCGAGCTCCGTGATCGTCGGCTCTATGACGCGCAGCCCCGTCTCCTCCAGCACCTCACGCGCCAGGGCAAGACGGTCATCTTCGCCGTCTTCCGGGCCGCCTCCCGGAATTTTATAAGCTCCGTCCACGCCACGCTGCATCGCAAGCTTTCCGTCCCGCAGAATAATCGCGCGTACGGAACACTTTTCGCAGACATCCACCGTGTTCTGATAATCTTTTGCGTCAAATGTTGCAAGGATTTTCATAGGCATCCCTCCATCGCGGGCAGACCCGCATCTTATCCGGACCACTCTTCCATTTAAATAATTTATAATTATACCCCTGTCTTATGTGTCATGCAATCCTTTTTTGTACAAAAACGACCGCAAATAAAAACCCCGCAGGATTCCCTGCGGGATTATCATTTACGGTTCTATTTTTCGTTTATCCGAAGGCTTACATCATTCCCATGCCGCCTGCGCCGCCTGCCGGCATAGCCGGAGCTTCTTCTTTGATATTTGCCACGACGGATTCTGTCGTCAGCAACGTTGCAGCCACGGATGTAGCATTCTGCAGCGCGCTTCTCGTCACTTTGACCGGGTCAAGGATTCCGGATTCCACCATATCCACATATGCCTCCGCTGTCGCGTCAAATCCGACGCCCTCTGCGGACTCTCTCACCTTATTGATAATCACGGCGCCCTCAAGGCCCGCATTTGCAGCGATATAATAAAGCGGGGACTCGAGCGCTTTTAAGATCACACGCGCACCGGTCTTCTCGTCGCCCTCAAGCTCATCCGCAAGCTTCTCCACCTCTTTCGCTGCATGGATATATGCGGAACCGCCGCCTGCGATAATACCTTCCTCCACGGCCGCCCTCGTCGCGTTGAGCGCATCTTCCATGCGAAGCTTTGCCTCTTTCATCTCGGTTTCGGTCGCAGCGCCGACACGGATGACCGCCACACCGCCCGCAAGCTTTGCGAGGCGCTCCTGCAGCTTCTCCTTGTCAAACTCAGACGTCGTCTCTTCAATCTGACCGCGGATCTGATGGATCCTGCTCTCAATCGCCGCCTTATCGCCTGCGCCGTCAACGATGACGGTGTTCTCTTTCTGTACTTTGACGGATTTCGCACGGCCGAGCTGATCCATCGTCACATCCTTAAGCTCAAGCCCGAGATCGGAGCTGATCACTTCCCCGCCCGTAAGGATCGCGATATCCTCAAGCATCGCTTTCCTTCTGTCGCCGTAGCCCGGCGCCTTCACTGCGACAACATTAAATGTTCCGCGCAGTTTGTTTACGATCAGCGTGGTAAGCGCCTCGCCCTCGATGTCCTCCGCGATGATCAGAAGTCTTGCGCCGCTCTGTACGATCTGCTCCAGCAACGGAAGAATCTCCTGGATGTTGCTGATTTTCTTATCCGTGATCAGGATATACGGATCGTCTAACACCGCCTCCATCTTATCCATATCGGTGCACATATAGGCAGATACATAACCGCGGTCAAACTGCATGCCTTCCACGAGATCGAGCTCGGTCTGCATCGTCTTCGACTCCTCAATCGTGATCACGCCGTCGTTGGAAACCTTCTCCATCGCGTCCGCAACCATATTTCCGACTTCCTCATCCCCGGCGGAAATAGCCGCGACCTTTGCGATCTGATCTTTTCCAGTCACTTTGGAGGACATCGCAAGGATGGATTCCACAGCCTTGTCGGTCGCCTTCTTCATACCGCGGCGGAGAATAATCGGATTTGCGCCTGCTGCCAGGTTCTTCATTCCCTCGTGCACCATCGCCTGTGCGAGAACGGTAGCCGTCGTGGTGCCGTCGCCTGCAACGTCATTCGTCTTCGTAGCCACTTCTTTTACGAGCTGCGCGCCCATATTCTCAAATACATCCTCAAGCTCGATTTCCTTTGCGATGGTAACGCCGTCGTTTGTGATCAGCGGCGTGCCGTATGATTTGTCCAGCACAACGTTTCTGCCCTTCGGCCCGAGCGTCACCCTGACTGTATCTGCAAGTTTATCCACGCCGGCGCCGAGTGCGGCTCTGGCCTCTGTTCCATATTTAATTTCCTTTGCCATGATTCTTCTACCTCTCTTCTTTTCCTTTCTTCTCTGATGATTACTCGACAACCGCAAGGATATCGTTCTGCTTTACAATAATGAACTCTTCCCCGTCCAGTTTTACTTCCGTTCCCGCATATTTGGAATAAATTACTTTCTGACCCGCTTTTACCTGCATAGTAACTTCTTTTCCGTCCACCATACCGCCCGGGCCGACAGCGATGACTTCCGCCTCCTGCGGTTTCTCCTGCGCGCTGCTTGTCAGGATAATCCCGGACTTGGTAGTCTCTTCCGCCTCACACTGTTTCAAAACTACTCTGTCGCTCAATGGTACTAATTTCATTTTGCCTACCTCCTATTTACTCCTATATCGCTTTCATTCGCTTGTGTGATTATTAGCACTCATTTAATTCGAGTGCTAACCGATAGACATATAATAATTTCTTGCTGTCCAATCTGCAACCGGATATATTCCGGTTTATCCCCATATTTTCTTTGCTTTTTTTTCTCTTTCTCCTGTTTTCTCTCTTTTTTATATCTTCTTCCATTTTCTTCATTTTTATACTTTTTTTAGAATTTTTTTTCGGACCATTTTGTTTCCCTCGCTCCACAAAAGCTTTAACGCCCTGGAAAACAGCTTCTGTGTCTCCTCGGGAAGCCTGCTCTTCGCCCGCATCAGTTCCTGCACGGCTTTCCACCGGCTGGCGTAAAAATCATCCACCGTCCTGATTTTGGC
>CANDFU010000101.1 GCA_947384095.1 uncultured Roseburia sp.
TAACACTTTTCTCCCAAAACCGACTTCCGTATTCATCATATCCTTGTCGATGTTGACCGAGACAAATCCTTTCTTGCCCGCAATTCCGGTAATCGTATATTTCGACGAATGGCAGGTGCTCTCCACAATCCAGGTACCCTCGTCGTCCGGCGCGTTTGTATTTAAAATATGGATCGGGATCCCCGCCTTGCGCACCGGAAAAATCGCATCCTCATGCAGCACGCTCGCCCCCATGTAAGAGAGCTCACGCAGTTCACGGTAAGTAATGGTCTTGATCGGCCGTGGATTTTTGATAATCCTGGGATCCGCAATCAGAACGCCGGACACATCGGTCCAGTTCTCATAACACGACGCGTGCACCGCCCGCGCAACGATGGAACCGGTGATATCCGAACCGCCCCTGGAAAACGTGCGGATGCTCCCGTCCGGCGCACAGCCGTAAAATCCCGGGATGACCGCCCGCTCGATCTTTCCCAGGCGCTCCGACAATACGGCATTGGTCTTATCCGGATCAAAATTTCCGTCCTCGTCAAAGAAAATCACCTCCGCGGCATCCACAAACGCATACCCGAGATAATTCGCCATGATAAGGCCGTTCAGATATTCTCCGCGGGATGCGGCATAATCCACCCCGGTCTTCTGTTTAAAATTCGCACTGATCTTCTTAAACTCTTCCTCCAGCGACAGCCGCAGATTAAGGCCATTAATAATTGTGTCATAGCGGTCCTTGATTTTCATCAGGGGAATCCTGAACTCCTCATCCGCCTCCGCAAGCGCGTAGCAGGCATACAGCATATCCGTCACCTTCGTGTCCCTGGCATTTCTCTTGCCCGGCGCACTTGGAACCACGTATCTTCTCTCCTTGTCGGCATTTATGATTTTCCCCACCTTGGCGAACTGTTCCGCACTTGCAAGGGAACTTCCGCCAAACTTCACAATTTTAATCATCCTCTTCTGCTCCTCCAACTGCCATCTCTGTGGCTAAGCTAATGATATATATATTATCATAAATAGCGATCACGTCAAATCATTTTTTTCGGAAAATCGCCATTTTTGCCATTTTTTCACGCAAATATGCCGCCGCCCCATACCGGGGCTTTCCTGCCGCGGCAGCCGGATGCCGATTTCTTCTCATCTGATGGCCACGGGGCCCGTCATCACCTCCCGCGCCACATAAAGCGTCATATCGGGCCGGGTTTCCATCATCCATTTTACAAGCGTCATCTGCATATTCTCGATTTCAATGGCCGTGATGCTGCGGGGATGCACGCAGCTCCCCGCATTCAGATATCTCCCCTCCCCTTCCGGGAGCCTGGGCCGGTGCGAATGTCCGGCCGCCAGATATACATTATTTTCCTTTGTCCATTCCTCAAGACATCTCTCGTATTTTTCCAGTTTCTTATAGTTGCGCGCGGCGCTCGTGGGATCGTTGACCCCGAAACGCTCCAGCGGTTTCCAGAAGTAGCGGACCAGAAACCGGGACAGCCTCCAGCAGACCGAATTAAAAAAATCTGCCTGATGCCCGTGCAGCATATAAATGTCCCTTCCGCCCTCCCTGTTTTCCAGAATCACCGCCTCCGCAAGGTCCTCCTTTAATTCCATATTGTGATTGCCGTACAACCGTAATATGCGGCAGTTCCTCCCGAACCGCTCAAACATCTCATAGACGTCCTCGTGGCAGTCTTTAATCCGTTTTCGGGATCGGTTTTCCCACAATTCCTCTCCGTCCCCAGGTTCCAGATAAAAAAATCCCCGTTTATAATAATATTCCAGGGCGGCAAAATACAGGTGCTGGTTTTTCAAAAAATTGTCGTTGGACGTACCCTCTCCCCGGTGGCAGTCACTGATAATCACATAGCGGCTGCGCCCGTCAAGCGGCAGTCTGATCGCGTTTATAAAGGCCCTGTCTATCCGTTTACGGCATCCCATGTCCTCTCCTTCCCCGTCTGCGGCGCGGACAACGGCGCCTTTTCCTGCCCAGCATCCGCCGGAACGCAAACGGGACCTGATAATACAAAAACAGCATCCGGTCCGCCGTATCGGTAAACGGCCGGGTGGCAACGCCAAAAAGCCAGCAGTAAAAACGATTGCACCCCTGTACCACACAGCGGTGTATGCGCCGAAGGAACGCCGGCTTCTCCGCAAAATCCATTTTTACGTGCACTTCGTTCTGATACATATGGTATTTCTCCCTTGGCCGCCCGCTTCTCTCCAGCGCTTTGTAAAACGCATGCGCCATCTCCGGCTCCCTGAAGCGGACCGCCGCCGTCATCTCAAGCTCACACGGTCTGGAAAACATCCCTGTGCAGAAACCGGTCAGCCACCAGTGATATTTCTCCAATGTATACAATTCCTTCGGGCCGCGCGTCAGTCTGCATCTGATCCAGGGCATTTCCTCTTCCGCAACGGCGTCAAAATGCGCACTTTTGTACAGATGAGGCGGTATCAACGTGTCAGCATGGTAAATCCCGACCTCTCCGCCTGTGTTAATCCCGTACTGCCCTTTCCAGAATTCAATCAGCCAGGTTCTGCCCTCATAGTCAAAATAAACCGGCCACGCATCGATCACCATATTGGCGCCCGCCGCCATCCGGTCAAACAGCGCCTCGTAGCCAAATTTTTTCTGCCATGCATCCACATGCGAAGTAAACACGCCTTCCCGCGGATCATAGAAAAAACCGAACGGCTCCGCCAGTTCATTCAGTGTCTGTACTTTCTGCTGCGGCCCCATGCGGCAGACTTTCCTTCTGCCTTTTCTCTTTCGGGCAAACCACGCCAGCAGCAGAACGGCGAGCAGCGCCAGTATCGCCAGTATCGTAATATATATGATATTTTTCAGATTCATATCACGGATCCCTTTCTCATACTTAACAAGATTTTCCCTATTAAGATATGCCGGAATCCTCATTTTTGCGCTTTCCCTGCCGCATCCGCCAGCAGCAAAACAATCCCTTTCCAGCCCATAAAAGCCGCAAAGCGCATCCGCTGTCTGGCCGCCGCACAGGCCCAAAACTATCTGGCCAGCAGGCCTCTGGCAAAATAATCCGCCATGGAAAGCGCCTGTGTCACCACACTCCGAAATGTCTCGATGCTCTCCCCGTATTCTCCGTTGATCTGTTGCTCAATTTCTTCACGCACCAGATCCAGATGATTTAACAGCAGATTTCTCGTCTCCCTGCTTCCGAAAAACGGATTGTGCCCGCCCAGAAGCGCTGCGATCTGATTCGCGTTTCCATACCATTCTTTGATCAGAGTGTCATAATCGCTCAGATCCCCCGACTTTAATGTACGGATGATCTCTCCGGTCAGCTCCACATGGTCCATCAGCAGATTTCTTAACTGCCTCGTCACGTTGATCGGCAGATACCTCGCAAAAATATCCGTGATCTCATCCGCCGTCTGCTGCGCCCGCTCTTCTACTGCCTGCTGATCCGCCGCATCCACCGTCACACTCATCAGATACATCCGCATCCAGTACACATGCTCAAGCCACGCCAGGCGCATCCCTTCCACCAGATTCTCAAGGGCGTTTTCCACCTCGTTTGCACTCTCATGATCACCCGGCCGCCCGGGCGTCATCTCCGGTCCGGGCATCATCCCTGTCCCCGGCACTGCCCCCTGCCCGGGCGTCATCTCCGGCCCCGGCTCCGGTCCGGGCATCATCCCTGCCCCCGGCACTGCCCCCTGCCCGGGCGTCATCTCCGGTCCGGGCGCCATCCCCGCCCCCGGCACTGCCCCCTGCCCGGGCGTCATCTCCGGCCGGGAAGCAGAACCGGTCTGCTCGTACTCCCTGCCCGGACAGATCGTTAGTTTCATCCCCACCTGCAGATTATAGGGATTTACCCCTGGATTTCCGAGAATCAGTTCAGTCACTGTCGTTTTATACTGTCTCGATAATTTGTACAGGGAATCGCCCGCCTGCACGGTATAGACTATTTTGTTCTGACAATACATCCTGTTCGTTCCATCACTCATTGTTTTTCCCTTTATGATATGCCGCGGCCTGCCTCCATGCGCTAAAAAGTTTCCAAAAATTTTTCTTCAATTTTCCCAAAAATTCTGATACTATTGTCTTATGGAGAAAAAAATGGGACGGAAACAATATGACAAGCAAAAATTCAGATGAATTATGGGATATTTACACCAAAGACCGGTCTGCGACCGGCGAGACTCACCAGCGTGGAAACCGGATGAATGCCGGGCAATACCACATTGTCGTACATGTGTGCATTTTCAACCACAGAAACGAGCTTCTGATTCAGCAGCGACAGCCATCCAAGCGGTGCTGGCCCAATATGTGGGATCTGTCCGTCTGCGGCTCCGCGCTGGCAGGCGAAAACAGCAGCCAGGCCGCCGCACGGGAGACTGCGGAAGAACTCGGACTCATCCTCGACTTCGCGGACAAACGTCCATACTTTACGATCAATTTTGCCGAGGGTTTTGACGACTACTATATCCTGGAACAGGATATCAACCTCTCTTCCCTGACGCTGCAGGAAGACGAAGTAAAAAACGTCCGCTGGGCAGACAAAGGAGAAGTCTTAAAACTGCAGGAAGAAGGAACGATGGTCCCCTACTGGTTTCTGGACAAGCTCTTCGAGATCCGGGGCGCCTATGACGCACACGGCAAAAATGCTACGGAGATCCTGATTGATCATGCCGCTCCCGGCCATCTGGCCTCCTGCTTAAGTCTGCTCGAGCTTCTCTCGGAACGCTCTGCCGGGGGTATGACAGCAGAAAATCGAAATCTCTGCCGCAATGTCATGCAAAAAGCCATCCTCCGCAAAAACGCCCTCTGCGCCCTCGACAAAAATACCGTGGTGGGAATCCTTCTGTTCTCCCCACAGGAAAACCGGCTCTGGTGCCCCGCCGTCCATCCCGGATACCGGAGACAGAAAATCGCATCACAGATGATAAACCGGGCGCTGAAAAAACTGGACCCGGAACGGGACATTATCGCACAGGCTTTTGCCGTTACAGACAAGGCAGCAGAGAACGCCTTTTTCCGGTCGCTGGGATTTGTATCTGCAGACCGATGCCGGCCCGATACCGGCCACTCGGAACAATACGTTCTTCCAAAAGCATCCACAGGCCGCTGAGCTTAAGCCAGACACCGTCTGCATCCCAGGCGCATTGTCAGATTTAAACAAAAAAGAAATGTAATACACCTTAAAATCAAGGCGATTTTTATAAATATCGCTTGCATTTTAAGGTATATTATGATACACTATTTTTGTAGTAATTATTGACAACGCACTGTTCCTTATGACAGAAGAATGGGGTAACAGCAATTCCAACAGCGCCGCCATAGCCGTCGGAACGATCAATTAATCGCTGCAGTTTCAGGATATTTTTACTCCGCAGAAAATCAAATTCAATTTCAGCGAGGGCGAGATTATTTCAAAGGGCGTAAAATACCCGTTAGGTTGCGCGCCTTCTTACTACAGCGATGCCTTCCAGATTGGCGGCAACCAGAGCCTCACCTGCGGAACAGTAACTCAGCAGTCCTTTCTCAATTAAGCGTAACTTTTTCCATCAAATAAATCACAAAAACCTGTTAAGTACCGAAAGAGGTGTTTCTATGAAAAAAAAGTATATGTCTGATTTTGTTGTTATTATTTATAGTCAGCATCCTTACCTCCTGCGGCACTCCCAGGCAACAGACTGAGCCAGTGGAATTTTCACCGGATGTTCTCGAGTGGGGCATGTCCCGGCAGGAGGTTCTTGGTGCTTTCATGCTCACAGAAAACGATGTCACTACAGAAGAAGAGCAGATTCCGGCTGATAAGGACAGGGCTGCCTGGACAAAAAAGGAGATACTCTGCAGATTTGTATTTGATCAGGTTCCCATCCAGGCGCAGTTTGTATTTGAAACACAGCATGCAGAATCCGAATGGGAGATTGGATTGTCACGACTTTATATCGAAATTTTTGAAGACTCCGGCGATACTGTGAGTATACTCCGCCAAGCCGTTGAGCAAAGTCCTCTTGGAACCATTTCCCTCAGCTGGGAAGAACTTTCCAAACCAGAACAACAGATTATGCAGGAATACTATAAAGCTGCTTATCCGGGGTATGAAGGCAGTCTTCTGGAATTTGGAGGCATTACGGCAGTCGGCGGACAAGGTGTTTCTGACAAAGAAGAATGCTATTACACCCTCCAATGGCAGGGAGAATATGTCGCTGTCTGGAACCGTTATGCAAAAAGCGCAGAATGATCGGACGCAACGCTTTAATATGCAAATGTTTCGCAACTCCACAGACTCCCTCATCCCGCGTATATCAGGTTAATGTCACAAACTTTTTCACTTTCCCCCGTGAAAACCGCTGAAAGGCGCATAACTTCGTGGCGCCTATGGTTCACGAATGCTTAGTCGGGGTAAAACTGACGGTGAATTAATGTCAAATTCTTTCTTGCAACATCAAACCCGACCGATACCAGATAAGGATAAAATTTTTATTTTGTGAAAAAGGAATGTATCTTGCAATTAAAATCTGCATATGCTATAATGCCGTTAGGCAAAGAAAT
>CANDFU010000102.1 GCA_947384095.1 uncultured Roseburia sp.
AGTGGACGCCGTCCGCAGGGAGCTTCCGGGGGTGAGCGTGCGGGCAATTCTGTGATCAGACTGACTGATACTATGTTGTGTTACGGAAAAGAGCTCTTTTGCCAGCGTTCTGCTGCAGAGCGGCTCCGGCATGGAGGTTTTTATGGAAGAGTCTTTCAAGAGGTTGTTCCTTCTGTTTCTGCTATTGGTGTTTCTGGGCGGATGCGGCAGTCCGGCGGAACCGGGGAGAGGGGGAGAAGCCGGAACGGAGACGGGTTACTTCATTTCTGACGCATGGACAGACCCGGACGACATCACATATAATAATATAGCGAATCTCTATGTGGAATATGTCCCGGTGGATCATGGCGCAGACGAGGTTATCCGTTTTTCGGATCCTGGGATGGAGGCCCGGGTGCGTCTGTGGGCGGATAAGCCGGAGGGTGATCTGTACCGCAGCGATGTCTGGGATATTCATTTTCTGTCTTTGGGAGCCATGATCGAGGGAGAGGTAAACAGATTTCTGACAGAACCGCTGGAGGGGACGGGGTTCGGGGTTGTGGAAGATTATATAAAAGCAGAAGAAGTGCGGATAGGGGCGGAAGTCCCGGCCGTCAGAAGCCTGTGCGATCTCGTTTATTTTGAGAGCCTGCAGATTCTTACGATCAACACGGTTTATCTGGGGTGGATTGTGGATATCCGGGGTGTGGAAAAATGTGAGAACCTTTCTGTTTTCCGGTTTTTTGGGAAGGCGCCGGAACATCTGGAAGTGATCGCGGAGATGAAAAACCTGGAGTTCCTGGCGCTGGATTCCGTGGAAAACATGGATCTTGCGCTCGTGCAGGGCCTGGAAAAGCTGGAAGTGCTTTTTGTTGACAGGTCTTCATTTCTTTCCCTGGAGCCGGTCGCGGAGATGTCATTATATGTTTTTGGGATAGGCTGTGATATCAACACCCGTGACCTGGTCGATGTGGATTTCGCGCCGCTGGCGGAGATGACAGAGCTGCGGCTGCTCGATCTGTGCAGTGTCGACAGCTTCACGCTTGAAGATGTGGCATATCTGAAGGGCCTTAAGCATCTGAAAATGCTCGACCTGGTCGGCGCAAAGATCGGGGAGGAAGTGGACGCCGTGCGCAGGGAGCTCCCGGGGGTGAGCGTGCGGGCAATGCCGTGATCAGATGCGAACGGGTAAGCGTGCAGGGATACAGTGTGGAAATGAGGGATTTTATGAGGCGGTTTTTCAAACGATTCCAGAGAAGGAAGAATGAAATCATTGCGGTTCTGGCGGGAGCAGCGGCGGTATCGGTTCTGGCGCTGTCGGGCTGTGGGGAGCAGGAGCGCGCGGTACTTAAAATATATGTCGACGGCTCTGTCGTCGGAGATACCGGTCTGCTTGCAGAGCAGTTCCATCTGCGGTATCCGGAAATCGGGCTTGATTTTGAAGTGCTTCCTCAGGTGAGACACGACTCGGTGATTACGGAGGAAGGGATTTCGACTACGGTGGATTCGGACAGTCTTGCCGCGCGGACTGCGGCCCTGCAGCGGCAGCGGACGGCGATTATGGCCGGGAGCAGCGACGGTGACCTCTTTCTTGTGGGCGGGGGGCTTTCCCAGTACGATGAATATAATGGCGGCGCGCTGCTGGACGATCCGAGGCTTTTGACCGGCAATGGAGCCCTTGCAGATGTATCGGCGATTTTTGAGGGAAAAGGAGCGCTGGATCGTAAGGCTTATATCGGTCCGGCTTTTTCGGCGGGGAGCGGTAAGGACGCGCTGTATCTTGTACCTCTTGGAATCGGCGTTTCGTGCGGCGTGATCGCTGATGCAGATGCGCCGGCCGTGCAGGCCCTGGGAGAGGCGGGGAATATGACAGATTTTTTTTCCGTTCTGACGCAGCAGTATCCGGAAGAACTAGGTAATTTAAGCGCTTCCTGGAATCTGCCGTTTCTGGCTTTAAGTCATCCGGCTGTGGATAAGCTTTCACGGACGCTTTATGCGGAAGATGCGTCTTATCGGGAGGCATTTGATGTCTGCGAGGAACTGCTTGCAGCCGACGCCGCAGAGAAAGAGGAAGGAAACGGGAGCGCGCTTCTCATGCAGTCCTGTCATCCATATGCGCTGGGAGCTGCCGCGCAGGAGGCTGCGGGGAACGGGGAAAAGGAGGCGGTGATCCTGCCGGTTCCGGATGAAGAAGGCGGTATTACTGCATTTGTTGAATTTTATGCGTTTGCGCCTGCTTCGTCGGACAACGTCGAAGCGGCTGTCACATTTCTGCGCTGGATGCTGGGCGTGGAAGTCCAGTCGCTGGGGACGGGCAGTGAGAACGCCGCGATGCTCAATACGGCGACATTCTTTCCTGTGCGGAAGGATTGTCTGAGGACGGCGCTTGCGCAGCATCTGGGGGAGCGTGCGGAAAGTCTGGGAGAGGCTCTGCCGGAGAGTCTTGCGACGCTGGGCGAGCGCATTACGGCGGTACGTTACGCAAACCGCTATGATTATGAGCTGTTTGAGGCATTGCGGCAGTGTAAGGAGAACCCGGACACAACTGTGGATGAGGTGATGGAGCCTCTGCTTGCGGAATGGAGGCTTTATCTCGACGAATGAAAAGGGTTTATACGATCTTCCGACAACGAAAACAGGTTCCGTGGCTGTTTCTCTCGCCGCTCCTTGCAGGCGTGCTGCTTTTTTTTCTATGGCCTTTTGCCCTCACTGCAGGAGAAGTTTTCTCATCCGGCGCAGAGGGTTTTCGCGATCTTTTTTCTTCTTCGGCATTCTGGCTCGCTGTGAAAAATACGATGCGTTTTCTTTTTACCGCCGTACCGCTCAATATGTTTCTGGGACTGGTACTTGCGCTTGCGCTGCAAAAGCAGTTCCGGTGTGTGTTCTTTTTCCGTTCTGTGCTGCTCTTTCCGCTTGTAGTTCCTGCCGCATGTATTGTGATGACAGCCCGTGTATTTCTGGCGGAGCGGGGAATTGTGAATGCGTTTCTGTCTTCCATGGGGCTGCCCGTGGCCGGATGGACAGGCGGTCCGGCGGCCTTCTGGATTCTGGTCCTGCTTTATCTGTGGAAAAATTGCGGCTATAATATGGTCCTGTTTCTCGCGGGCCTGAATCTGATACCCCGGGAGCAGTATCAGTGTGCGGTGCTGGACGGGGCGGGCGCGTGGCAGAGGTTTCTTTTTGTCACGCTTCCGCAATTGCGGCAGACCGGCTTTTTTGTGGCGATTGTCAGTGTGATCGGTGCTTTTAAGAGCTTTCGTGAGGCGTTTCTGCTGTTTGGGAGGCATCCGCATGAAAGTATCTATATGCTACAGCATTTTATCAGCAATAATTTTGACAATCTCAATTACCGCCGCCTTAGCGCGGCGTCGCTTCTGTTGCTGGCGGGATTTCTTGCAGTTATGGGCATTGTTTTCCGGGCATACGGAAGATCTGGAAAGGATAGCAGATGAAGGATAAAAAAATGCGAAACTGCAGAAGGGCATTGTATGCCGCCGTGCCTGCCGCCGTGGCGCTGCTTCCGGTGGCGTATCTGTGCTGCAATGCGCTGATGTCCCCGTCCGAGATCGGAAAATATTACGAACCGGTCCGCCCGGATTATGACGGGGCTTCGTGGGCCCGTCTCCATCTGCTGCCGGAGAAAATATCGCTTGAAAGCCTGTATGAGGTTTTTCTGAGCCGCCCGGATTATCTGCTGAAATTCTGGAAGAGCCTTCTGCTCAGTGTGATCGTGGCTGCGGGGCAGTGTGTGGTCAGCTGTATGGCCGGATTTGCTTTTGCCAGATATGAGTTTGCGGGAAAGAAAACATTGTCTGCGGTGCTGCTTGTGCTGATGCTGCTGCCGGTCCAGGTCATGCTGGTGCCGCAGTATCTGGTTCTGGAACGGCTGCATTTACTGGATACCTGGGGAGCCATCGCACTGCCTCTGATTTTTTCACCGTTTGGGACATTGTGGATGTGGTACGTTTTTCAGAAAATGCCGGATGCCCCGCTGGAAGCCGCCGGAATGGACGGAACGTCTGATTTCGGGCTTTTGTTTCGCATTGCGGCGCCGATGAACAAAGGGGCGGTCCTCTGTCTTTTTACACTCAGTTTTATTGACGCCTGGAATGTGGTCGAGCAGCCCATGACGTTTCTTGAGAACCAGCGCCGGTATCCGCTCAGCGTCTTTTTGTCTGTCGTCAATGATACAAATTTTTCGCTGAGTTTTGCGGGCGGCGTGCTGGCGCTGATCCCGGTATTCCTTTTATTTCTGCTGACGGGGCGTAATCTGGCGGAAGGCCGTGATGCGCATGGGGCAGAAGCGGATCCGGTGGTCCGGCGGGAAGGTTTCCGGCAGATGGAAGGCGGACTGTGGAGCCTGAGGTGTGGAGGGCGGAAGGAAAGCAGGCCGCGGAGACGGGCGGGGGTATTTTCAGCCATGGTGCTGCTCGTCCTTGCAGTCTGTACGGGGGCTTCTTTTCGGATAGAACGAAGAAATCTTACGGAGGTAGCAGCGGCAGAGCCCGAATGGCAGCTTTTATCCGACGGGCGGACATATGCGAATGTAGTCCCCGCAGACTGTGTTTTTCAGCTGGCCGATGGCCGCAGCGCCGTGTATATTATTGAACAAAGCGAGGGGCTGTTCGGTCCGCAGACGGTGGTGCGGGAGCGCATTGTCACGGTTTTAAGGCGGGACGGCGCGAAAGCCGCCCTGAATGGCGCATATTCCGGCGGGATACAGATGGCGCTTTCTTTTGGAGGCCGGCTCAGGGATGGACAGGCGGTTCTGTTGAAATAAGGATCCTGCCGTCTGCAGGCCGTGGATGAAAGAATTGCGACCAGACGGATATAGTATGGAAAACGACCGGCAAAAAAGAGTCATTGATGCAGTATGCGTTTCATACAATATAATAATCAGTAATCTGGAGGCCAAGGGTGAGTGCAAAGACAAAGATTGTAGTCCTTCACATGAAAGAACTCATTTATACCCTGATTTTTGTGGGGCTGGGAATATTGCTTGTGATTCTTCTGCTGTTTATGTTTCTGCCCAGAGAGAAGGACGGGGAATCGGTGGAGACGATGCAGTACGTGGCGGGCGTCTATTCATCGTCGATCATGTGCGGCGACAGTACGGTGGATGTACAGGTGATTGTGGATGAAAACCGCATACAGTCTATCTCCATGGTAAACCTCGACGAGACGGTGGCGACGATGTATCCGCTGATGGAGCCGGCGCTTGAGAGCATCGGAAGCCAGGTGATCGAAAAACAGACGACAGAAGGGATCACTTACAATGCGGAAAACCAGTATACGTCCATTGTGCTATTGAATGCGATTGAGAATGCGGTTTCCAAGGCGAAAATCGTGGAGGGGGAAGCGGCGGAATAGTATAAAAATATCCCAGAGCCTAAGAGGATTTACGGCTTTGGGATATTTTTATTTCAGAGGAATTATGCCGCCGCAGGCGGAAAATCCGGATTATACTTCGGTGTTAAGCGTCGCCATGTAATCGTTGATGGGATCCAGATTCGCATAGACGGTTTCCATCGGCCTGCTGTCCTCATAGATACCATAGGCTGAATATCCGGCCCATCCGATAAGCGCGGCGGCGACGGCCCATCCGCAGAAGACGGCGATCCTGTGGTTCCGCTTTTCGCGCGCCATGATCTGTCTGCGGTTTGCCTTTTCTTCTTTATATCGATTTACTTTTGCCTGGCTCATGGTAATCTCCTTTTGTCCTGCCCTTATCCGGGTCTGTATGAGTATTACTATAACGCATGCGCCGGGAAAATGCAAGAGAAGAACAGAGGGAGACAGATCGCATTTTTCGGTTTTGAAAACCACGCCAGCATCTTGCCAATTCCCTGAAAATCAGCTACAATGATATTTCGACAGAAAACCTCCGGTGTTTTCGGTGTCACCATAGGCGGAGGAGGTAGGAAACGGAGGAGCGCCATGAGTTACGCGGACAAAATTTTTGTGGATATGTGCAGGGATATTCTGGAAACCGGGACGAGCACGGAAGGCGAGAAGGTCCGTCCGCACTGGGCGGACGGGACAAGCGCTTATACAATCAAAAAATTCGGGGTGGTAAACCGCTATGATCTTTCAAAAGAATTTCCTGCGATTACGCTCAGAAAGACGGCGATAAAGACCTGCGTGGACGAGATCCTCTGGATCTGGCAGCGTAAATCAAACAATATCGGGGATTTGAAAAGCACGATCTGGGACGAGTGGGCCGACGAGGACGGTTCCATCGGAAAGGCTTACGGTTATCAGCTCAGGGTCAGACATCAATACAGGGAAGGCATGATGGACCAGGTGGACAGGGTTCTTTTTGATCTGAAGAACAATCCGTTCAGCCGCCGTATTCTGACGAATCTCTATGTGCATCAGGATCTGCATGAGATGAATCTGTACCCGTGTGCCTACAGCATGACGTTCAACGTGACACAGGCGAAGGAGGGGGGCCTTATCCTGAACGGGATTTTAAACCAGCGCTCGCAGGATGTGCTCACGGCGAACAACTGGAATGTCTGTCAGTATGCGG
>CANDFU010000103.1 GCA_947384095.1 uncultured Roseburia sp.
ACACTATAACCTACACTCTTTCCCTACACGACGCTCTTCCGATCTTATTTAAATAATTTTTTTGTTCCCTGATATTTTGTACATGAGCATTGTCCCTGTTAATCTGAAAGTCCATCTTCGCCCTCAAAATCCTTTGTAGTTATATTGATTTCCAATATTGGTAACCTGCGCATTTCCTTTGTTTACTTGTTTCTGAATAAAAATCCCGTTGCCACAGCCAAAAGAATCCCCTAAATGCCCCAAATCATCCCCATGCCTTTTCATCCAATCAGTGAATTCTGCCTTAAAACCATCCGGTGCCTCGCTTCCTGTGCAATTATCATACACAGACCAGATGTCTTCCAACGGATGTCTCTTGTTTAATGACTCTTTCGAAGAAATATCTTTAAAAAATTCTTCCGCCTGACTCTCATCCTCAAAGTATTTTCTATTTGTAAAATGCTTTTTAAAACCATCAAGGATTCTGCTCCCCGCCCCTTTAATCACATCCCATGTAATACCGCTTGCGGCGCTTGCCCCGATAAATTTCAATGCCTGAATTAGAATTGTCTCCATAATACGACTCCTTATCATAAGGAAATGATGTTCTCTACTAAATTATATCGGATAAAATTGTCTTTCTATTACCCTCTCATATGCTCCAGAAATATCTCTTGTGCGCCAGTCTACGAAACATAGAAATAGAGCAAAATCCATGCAGCCGCATATGGCCTGACGGATATTGCCCCATTTTACAGCGCTCCTCTCAGATTTACCTTTTACCCCTCTTCGAACTTCTCCCGCAGCTTCGAAAGCGCCTTCTTCTCAATCCGGCTCACATAAGAACGCGAAATCCCCAGCCCCTCGGCAATCTCTCTCTGTGTCATCGGCTCATTTTCAAACAGTCCATAGCGGTTTGTAATGATAAACAATTCCCGTTCGCTCAAAACCTTTGGCGCCAGCTTCACCACTCTCTCGGTCCGCCTCTCCGTCTCAAGCATTTCCACCACATCCGGCTCTTCACTCTCCACAATATCCAGGAGATTGATCTGATTGCCCTCTTTGTCTGTCCCGATCGGCTCATAGAGAGAGACCTCCCTGGACACCTTTTTCCTGGATCTGAAATGCATCAAAAGCTCATTGTCGATACACCGTGCTGCATAAGTGGCCAGCCGGCTCTGGTATTCTTCTTTATACGTTGAAATGGCCTTGATCAGGCCAATGGTTCCGATGGATATCAGATCCTCCATATCCTCCTCAGAATTCTGATATTTCTTCGCCACATGGGCAACCAGACGCATGTTTCTCAAAATCAGTTCATTTTTGGCCTCAAGGTCGCCTTTTTTCATGTTCTTCAGGCAATTGCTTTCCTGTTCAGGGGTTAAAGGAGATAAAAATGTCTTCAAAACGCACCTTAAAAGCTTCATTGATACATTCTATGACTGGGCCAGGTTTCTCGTGCTTTTCCTTATTTTTTTCCGCTGACAGCAAAATCACATAAGGGATGCCCCCTAAACGGACATCCCTTACGTTTTTCCTGTCGCATTTTCCCTGTCTTGAAATGCTCTGTCAGCGAATGCGCTCCGTCAGACCGAGCTTTTTGTGCACCTTACGCAGCGTTTTTCCCGCAAAATACTGCGCTTTGTCATCGTTTTCCCTGATTCTGCCGTCAAGATATGCTTTGTCCTCCATCAGCTCCCTGTACCGCTGCTGAAGGGGTTTTAACTCCGCGGCGACAGCCTCGCCGACGGCAAGCTTAAATGCCCCGTACCCCTGGCCGTCAAACTCCTGCTCTACCGCATCCCTTGCCTTTCCCGTCACCGCAGAGTAGATATCGATCAGATTGCTGACGCCTGGCTTTTTCTCTGCATCATAGCGGATCTGCGTCTCGGAATCCGTCACCGCACGCTTACATTTGCGGATCACCGTGTCTTTATCGTCCAGCAGGAAAATCGTCGCATTCGGATTCTCGTCAGACTTTGACATCTTGCGCTCCGGTTCCTGCAGGCTCATGATCCGCGCTCCCGGACCACTGATATACGCCTCCGGAATCGTAAATACATCGCCAAAAATATGATTGAACCGGCCGGCAATGTCACGGCAGATCTCAAGATGCTGTTTCTGGTCTTCGCCGACCGGCACCAGATCCGTCTGATACAAAAGAATATCCGCTGCCATCAGAACCGGATAGGTATAGAGTCCGGCATTGATATTGTCCGCATGCTTTGCCGACTTATCTTTAAACTGTGTCATGCGGTTCAGCTCTCCCATATAGGTAAAACAATCCAGGATCCAGCCAAGCTCGGCGTGGGCGGACACATGGGACTGATAATAAATGCAGTTCTTTTCCGGATCAAGCCCCGCCGCCACATAGAGCGCGTAAAGGCTTCTTGCATTTTTCCGGAAAGACGGCGGGTCCTGCCGGAGCGTGAGCGAATGCAGATCCATGACGCCGTAAAAACACTCATACTCATCCGAGAGGCTGACCCAGTTTTTGAGCGCCCCGAGATAATTGCCAAGCGTCAGCGTCCCGGTCGCCTGCATTCCGCTGTATAGTACTTTTTTTTCACCAATCATAACTTCCGACTCCTTACTTTCCAATCTCAGAGATTCTCTTTCCCCGCCTCAGACGCGAAGCGAGGGAATTAAGATACGCTTTTTCATAAGGGACTTTTCCTCTCAGCAGACGATAGCGGATAAAGCGGTTTGTCGCATCTTCCCCTTTCACGGAAAGCATCACCAGAAGAAGCTCCAGCAGAGCCCGCGTATCCTCGTGAATCATATAGTGGTCGCAGCCCTTCCGGTAATATTCCAGAGGACTCCTGTCCGTGTAATTTTCCTTTTGATAATTTTTTGACGCAGACTTGCGGTCCACAAACATTTCCGCCACATAGCGGACGGGCATTTTCATCCCGCAGATACCCCGGTGTTCTTCTCCCGCCTTCCGGTCCGGAACACCATAATCAATCCAGTACTCCAGATGATGTTTGTTTCTGCCCTTGTGGTGCAGCCAGGCCGAAGAGTATCCGATGGCTCTCCGCTCCGCGTTATTGGGACTCATCGTACCCTGGTAATACTTACAGCCCACAAGAAATTCGGACGGCATATACTTTGAGAGGTCGTGAATCAGCCCCTGCCAGTACAGGCCAATCTGAAAGCACCCTTTCATCACAAGCAGTTTATGACGCGTAATCGTACAAAAATGTTTCCAGACATTCATATTCTTTTCCTGCTCCTCTAAGTTCACATCGCTACTTTCCAAGCAATAAAATCACTGACTGCCCTTTCATTGAAACATGCGGCTCCGTCATTTTCTCTTCTTCCCCAAAAAACGCGTCCTTTTTCCGGGAAGTGTCCATCACCAGATACCAGTTTCTCTTTTCGGGAAGCTTTGGCAGAGCCAGCCTGGCAATCCCGCTGTGAAAATTGTAACCGACATACACAAAATCGTCCTCTGTGCCGTCCTCCCGCGCGGCATAAGCGCCGCAGTACATCATCCCCACCGCCGTGCGTTCCCTAGGAAATGTAGAAACCCAGGCATTTTCCCCGTGATAGGAAAGATCGGGAAACCCCTTTCTCTGATGATCGTTTAATTTCATCGGCTCCTCCAGCGCGATCACCGGATGTTCCCTGCGGAAGGCGGCAAGCTTACCGATAAACTCCGCGAACCACCTGTACTTTTCCGCCTTCTGCCAGTTCACCCAGCCGACGGGGTTGTCCTGACAATATGCATTGTTATTCCCCGACTGGGAATTGCCCATCTCGTCCCCGGCGAGCAGAAGCGGGACACCCTGCCCCAGCAGCAATGCCGCAGCGGCGTTGCGCATCTTCTGCTCACGCAGTTCGTTGACGCTGCGCTTTCTCGTTCTCCCCTCAACGCCGCAGTTATCGCTGTAATTCCAGTCGCTTCCGTCACGGTTTTCCTCGCCGTTGCCCTCATTGTGCTTCTCGTTATAGCTGAAAAGATCAAGCAGCGTAAATCCATTATTGGACGTGATATAATTCACAAATCCCTGCACCGGATGCTGCTTGCGCTGCTGGCAGACAAATTCGCCGAGACCTCCGCCCATCTCGTTTATGAGCTTGCGGACCGGATAAAGATATTCGTCACAATACTTAAAAATATGCGGATAGCGCGTCTGCTGTTCCAGCAGCACCGGATCAAAATCCGTATAAAAAATCTTTGTCCGGCTTAAGAGCAGATTCTGCACCACGGCCGTCACGGGAATGGAGCTGCCAAGCAGATGAAAACCGTCTACATGGTATTCTTTTACCCAGAACCGCAGCACGTCGAGAATCACATTCTGATTCATGCCCTCTTCAAAATGCATCTCCATCACGCATTCCATACCATTTTTATGGAGTTCGCGCACCAGTTCCTTAAACTCCTGCGAAGCGCACGGCGTGCTGCTGTAGGATGCCTTCACCGCGAAATAATTTCCCGGCGTGTATCCCCAGTAGTTGACACGCTCCCCGGCATGCGCCTCCTCTGGTTTAATCATGTCCTCTTCCCTGCTCTCCCATTTCAGGTAAGACGGCAGTCTTGGCGGCTCCTGCCACACCATCTCCTCAAACTCATAGGCCGGCATCAGTTCCAGCGTCGTGACGCCAAGCTCCTTAAAATGCGCAATGGCCTCTTTTACGGCAAGAAACGTCCCTCTCGCCTTTCCCCTCAGCCCCGCATCCATCGAAAACCCGCGGACATGAAGCTTGTACATCACCATCAGATGCCGCGGCACCTCCGGCGCACGGTCCTGCTCCCAGTCAAATTCCTCCGGTTCGTATCCTCCATATACCGCGCCCTGGTGCGCCGCCCTGTTCTGGTCATTCCACTTTTCCCGGCCGATGATACGCCTCGCGTAGGTATCTGTCAGAACGCTGCCATTAATCTCATAATTATACATCAGGCGTTTTGCGGACAGTCCTGCAATGCTCACGGAACGGACCGAACCCATGCAGTATTCCGCCGGAACTTTTAATTTCTCCAGAAGCTCATGCTTCTTTCCATACAGCAGAATACTGCAGTCATCCTCCTTCTCTCCTTCGAATGTAAAGACAACTTCTCCATGCCTCATCTGTACCCCAAACTTATCATAGTTTCCTTCTTTCATCGTATATCCCATGCTGTCAACCACCTTTTGTAATTTAATGAAAAAATAGAGTCCTTTACATTATACCCTCCTGTGAACTCTTTGTATAGTTTTCTTTGCAATGTTTTACAAATTTCTGTTCATTTTGGACATTTTGTGTTATAATGGCAGAGAAGAAAGAATATATACATTTCCGCCGCTGCTATCCTGCGGAATACTTTCGAGGTTACGCTGAGTAGTTACGGCAGAACAAGGAGACGCCTATGAAAACGCTTGCATCCAGGGATCTGAAGCCGGGAATGATTATCGCAGAGCGCCTGTATACTCCGGCGGGACAGTTTCTTATCGAAAAAAACAGCGTTTTGACCGCACAGATGATCTCGCATATCAACTTTTACAAGGTTCCGTATGCCTCCGTGAAGGAAGACCCTTTCCACACCACGGGACCCAATGATTTCGTCGAAAAAATGCAGCCGGTCTATATGACGCATGCACAGCAGGTAAAAAGCAGCAGGGAATATCGTGTGTTTGAAAAATCATTCCGGCAGAAAACCGATCTCCTGCGCTCTTCTTTAAATGATTTTATTATGCGGGGAACAGCGATGGATACCAGTGTTCTGCTCTCTGCAGCGCGGGACCTCTTCTCTTCCCAGCAGACGACGATCTCCATGCTCGACATGCTGCACAATATGCGCCAGATTGACGATTCGACTTACGCACACAGCGTCAACGTGGCGCTGATCGCCCGGATGATGGGCATGTGGATGGGATATCCCGAATCCGAACTGGACGTTTTAACCCTCTGCGGCCTGCTCCACGACGTGGGCAAAGCCGGGATACCCAACAATATCATCGGCAAACCCGCCAGACTGACGCCCGGCGAGTTTGAAGTAGTCAAAAAACATCCAAAACTCGGATACGATATCCTACAGTCCATACCGCTTGATCTGCGCATCCGCAACGCCGCTCTGATGCATCACGAGCGCTATGACGGTACGGGCTATCCCTCCGGTCTCGCCGGAGAAGAGATTGATGATTTCGCTGCGATCATCTCAATTGCGGACGTCTATGACGCGATGACGGCAGACCGCTGTTACCGCGCAGGCTTATGCCCGTTTGAGGCCATCGCCCTGTTTGAACAGGAAGGCCTGCAGAAATATCATCCAAAATTTATCCTTGTTTTTCTCCAGCGGATTGCCAACTCCTACGTCCACAATGACGTACTGTTAAACGATGGGGAGACCGGGGAGATTGTTCTTATCAACCGCCATCTGACGCGGCCGCTCATTCAGACCGGCCCGCAGAGATTTTTAAATCTGGAAAAACGGCTGGATCTCTACATCCAGGCTGTTATATAAAGATCGGAAGAGCGTCGTGTAGGGAAAGAGTGTAGGTTATAGT
>CANDFU010000104.1 GCA_947384095.1 uncultured Roseburia sp.
GCAGGTGTAAACGTTCCCTTGAGTATGGCATGCGTTGCCGCGTCCGGCGTGATACCGCGCTCCCTGCACAAAAGAATCAGAAACTCTCTTGCTGCAGTGTCGCCATAAGCATTTTTTATCATCGTATCCAGTTCAATATATAAAATCTGAATCTCCACAGCCGTCGCACTATGCGTATCCCAGATGAGCGAACTCTCCCTCTTGTCCAGATCCTCCGGTATCCGGGAAAGCATCCGCCGCAGAATCACTTCATATGTTGTATCCTCATACATAAAGCTTCACCTCCTTCTGTTCCTTTAGGTTGCCGTAGATGGTGCGCACCGTAAACATTGTATGCACCACCCCTTTTTCACTCGTGTCATGTTCAAAATCCATCACGCCGACAATCCTCGTATCCATGGACAACGCCTCCGCGATCCGTCTCTCCAGCTCCGGGCAGACATACGTCAGCGGCTGCCCGTATAAATCATACGTCTCAATCCCATAATTCCAGGAATAAATAAGATATTGATACCGTTCCGTATTCAATATGCGAAAAATAGTCTGCCGCATCGCTTCCAGTCCGTCTGTAAATCCACGGACAACCCCCGCTTCCCGGTCCAGATGATATGTTCTGGATGGCTGCTGCGTTATCTCAAAATCTTCTGCCAGAAACCCGGCTGTATCTGGTATCATCCAATCCCTCCTATCCGATCCAGCACAAAAAACTTCTGCCCCTCCTGTTGCCTGGCTAAAATGACCTTATCCCCTTCTGCAAGTGCACTGCAGACAACGATCTCCTCTCTTCCGGCAGCCCCTTCCGCCGCCGTCCTGTGCCGCGTAACCCGCTCTGAAAGCACAAGCTGTGCCGTATTCAACAACATTTTCTGTTCTACATTAATCTGCAGAGGAGAAACAGAGATCACTTCCCCAAAATAAAGATTGACCGGCTTTAAAGCCTCTACCGCCTCCACCGCCGCTTTCTTTACCGTCCTCACAAATTCTGATACGTCAGACAATAAACTCACCTCCCCGCAGTGTCAGATCCATCCGGTGCACACCTTCCCCATATGTATGGGAGCATTTTTCCACAAGCATGAAATTTTTTAATTTCACGTCTCCGAGATCAAGGTTGATCAGTACCAGACTTCCGGCCCTCACCCGGTTGTCCCCCAGCACATTTGACAGCTTTAAACTGCGTGTCTTCTTATTATAAAGGGAAAGCAGCGCATCCGCTTTCGCCTTCCCGTTCTCTCCATCCGAAACCGTATCAAAATACTGCAGGATCCCCCATCGATTCATATTGGAAGAATCCTGTGCAATATAGACGTCCCTGCACCCACTTTGCTCATTATCATAAGTAAGTTTGACCCTGTTGTAGGTATTCTCATCAATGCCGGACGTATAATCATAATTTTCCCCTGTCTCCTCGTCGATCAGAAGATACGCCCCCTCCTGCCCCACATGCATGGAAGACAGATTCTTAAGCGTCAGCCGTCCAAAATCATCGTATAAAACAAACAGCTCCCCCGTATTTGTCAGCGTCAGATCAAGCGCATTCTCAATCATCTCAAACAAAGACGTATTTTCTTCCACCCTCGACGCGATAACATATCTGGTGTCTTCCAGTATCCCGGCGTTCATGGCATAATCCGCCGCAATCATCTGTATAAACTGTGCCGCAGTCTTGTTTTCATATACTTTTGTATCTTTATTTTTCAGATATCGAAGCTGATCGTAAGCCGTCACCGTAATCAGCCGTTCACGGCTCCGCTGCTGCTTAAAGACAAAACCAAAGAAAACAGGATCGCCGTCCACCTTCATTCTGACCGGACTTCCCTCCGAAAAGCTGAGGATGTCATCTTTTATCACCTTAAAAACCAATTTCCCGGGCGTGCTTCTCCGTTCCGTTGACCATTCAATCCCTTCCTGGACAACGGGCAGAAAAACCTGTGTTCCCGTCTCGTCTCCAATCAGAAGCTCTATATTCATTTCATCCCCTCCTAAATAGCCGGAATCGTCAGTACCTGCCCCGGATAAATCAGATTTGGATTGCCGCCGATCACATTTTTATTTGCTTCATAGATGACAGTATACTTCGAGCCGTCCCCATAAAAACGTTTGGCAAGATTCCACAGACAGTCCCCGCTCACCACTGTATAGGACTGTGGAAGCCCGGGCGCGCCATCTGTCTCGCGGGGCCTTCCCGCGTCTGCAGCCGGCTTTGTCGCCCCGATCCTGACGTCAACCGTTTTTGTGCCGTAGTCCCGCCATTGCTTTAAACTGATCTTTACCGTCAGATCAAATCCTTCTTTTGCATCCTCGACAATCTTATAGTCCTCGAGAGAGACCTTGATATCCGTAGAGAACAATTTTTTTCCTTGTGGCATTTTCCTGCACACGATAAACGGAAACGCCTTTTTTCTGTTCTTAAGATTTTCAAAATGATCCAGATAAAACCCCGCATCCCTGATCAGCTTTCTGCGAACGTCCTCATATTTTCCCGGTGTTTTTCCGCCACAGACCGGTATATCGTCCTCCACAATCTTTGACCGGCGGTGCGCCCCGGGTGCCTCAGCCGCTTCCATCAATACCTTCCCGTCCTCCAGATCCGATTCATATTCCGCAAACGGATACCAGACCTGCGGTATAAGGCATTCAAACTCGATATCGCTTAATCCCGCCTTTTTCAGCAGATTGACCTGCCCTTCGTTGATCAGCTCCACCGTCTCGTTCGCATTGTTAATTGAGATCTGCAGCTTGCCGGGCGTGACCGGAAGGCGGACCTTGTCCATATAAAAATCATATCCCTTATTCCCCATTTATCTGTGCACCCCTTCCGCCATACTGTCCACCGCCTCACACACGGCGGCCGTCATCCTGGATATAAACCCATCAAGATCGCCGTTATTGTTCAGCGTGTTCTGCATTCCCGACATATCAACAGAAATCTCTGCCGTTGTAAACCGGTTGATCGCCTCCTGCTCCGCAATATCCCTCAGATACTTTAAATCCTCCTGCGTGACTGTCATGGCGTCCGCCATATCTCCGGTATTTGCAGCTATATCCCCGACGTCTCCGGCAACGCCGGTATTTTCAAGCGCATTTTCCTGCAATCCCGTATAGTCTTCCGGACTGGGTATATCGTCAACACCCGGCAGTTCGTCCCCGCCGAACAGTCCGTCAAAAAAACCACCCACCATATCCGAAATGCCGTCTCCCCATCCGGCGCCCGCGCCAAAGGCATCGACGTACTCCAGACGCTGGCCGATCGCAGGCGCTGTCCGGTCCAGCGTTATCGCCTTGTCATTTTTTCCCCAGCTCAGCACCTTATCCTGAAGGTCGCTTAATCCTCCGGTCCAGTTTGTACCAAATATCGCATCAATAATCTTTGTCACGACCATCCCCAGCGATAAAAACCAGGAAATAATTTCTCCGATCAGGCTGGCAACCGCATCGCCAAAACTGTTAAATCCGCCGTTTGCAACATTCAGCACCCATTCGATAATGGTAATAAACGGCAGTACAAAAATATTCCAGATTCCCTGCATCACCGCATTTATCAGACCGATAAATACATTCCATAAAAATGCACCGACAGTCGCAGCCACACCGCATATAACACCAAAGGCAGAACCAGCCACACCCGTAAATTTGGCTATCGCACTACAGACTGCAATCATCACGGCGATAAAAGCGATAAAGCCGATAATCATCCATGTAATCGGACAGGCAGTCATCGCCGCATTCAGCCCGTTCTGCGCCGCTGTCATCACAAACGTCGCCACCGCCTGCGCCGCACTTACCGTTGTATCCACCACTTTTATCGCAGCGTTCTTCAGCGCAGTCCACCACGCAATTCCCATCACTGCATTATAAACAATCAATGCGGCGATCAGTCCCCACACCAGCGGCTCCACCACCGACCAGTTGTCGACAAACAATGCCCCGGCCATGCCGGCCAGATCAAGGATACCCTGGATGGCAACGGAAAGAATCTGCATCGCGCCTGTAATCCTATCCACGACAGTCTGAAACGAATCGCTGTTTACGGCCCCGTTCACCCACTCGAGAACCGGCGTAAAAATGTGCAGTGCCGTATCTTTAAAAGACTGCCACGCCTGTCCCCAGGTCATCGGCATGGATTCAAATTTCTCGTTAATCTCATCGGCCGAATAAAACAGTGCATTCTTTAATACCTCCGCCGTAATCATTCCTTTTGACGCAAGGCCTTCCAGATTTCCGGCATCCATGTTCAGTGCTTCTCCCAGATAGGCCTGAAGATTCTCTGCGACTTCGGGCACACTGTTTAAAATATCCTCCAGTGCATCCTCTTTTACGCTGCCCGAAGCCATCGCTTCCGTGATTTTCTCCATCACGGAACCGGCATCGGATGCCGACACCCCTGCACTCGCCATCTGTTTATTCAGAAGTTCCGTAAACAGGATAATTTCATCATTGGATCCAAACGCCTCACCAGCCTGCACGCCCAACGCCGCCACGGCGGACGCAGCCGTCTGATAAGCCATCCTGGCATTCTGCGCCGACGCATATATTTTATCCTGCAGTTCCTGCACGCTCCCGCCGTCATCCACGAGAAGTCCCAGCCTTGCCTTCGTCTCAACCATCTGATCCGAAAGCTCCACCACACGACGTGCATTGTCCATACTGAAAACTTCTTTGGCGCCGCTCGCCACGCTCTTGATAAAACCATTCTTTTTATCTCCGCCCTGTGGGCGGATGCGACCGTTATCATCTGCATTGTCACGGATCAGCCGCTCTGCATCACCGATAATCTGCTGCAACCGCTGATAGGCGTCGTTCGTGGCGCCCAGATCCATATTTCCCGATGCCTTATCCAGCTCTTCCTGTGCCTTAATGGCCGCGTTAAACTGTGTTCTGAGTTTTTCCAGTTGCTCATTTGCAGCGTCATTGTGAAGATTGAGCGGGTTTTCTTCAATCTGCCGCATCCTCTCACGCACCCTGTCTATCCGGGATGCAAGCTCCCCGACATCCTCTACCGCTTCCTGTGGAAACACAGAACCATGCCACATCCGCCGCAAAAGTTCACTCTGGGTATCGCCCAGACGTTGAAGCATTCTGTCTGCATCGGCCACTTCCCTCCGGAAACGGTCCGCTCCCGTGTTGGTAAATACCTCCACCTGGTTCCGGTTCCACTCTGGCTGGGGCGGCCGTGTCCTCTGGTTTAAGTTATCGCGCATCGTCTGCAGATCGTTTGTCAACTGCGTAATCTGCGCTCTCGCCCCGTTCAGCGCCGTCATATCAATACTGGCGCCCAGGCTCTGCCTTACATTTTCCACGGACTGAACCGTCAGATTGAATGCGTAAATAATACCAGAGAGTGTATTTTGTATCTGCTCAAACTGCTGTAAATCTCCAAGAGCTCCTGCCAAATAGATCACCTGCCTTTCCTTTTCGCTCTTCGCTCTGCCTCTTTTCTTTCTTTTTTGTCATTCTCGATTTTAATTTTAATGGCCGCGATCACAAAAATTTTTTCCTGCTCCTCCATGCCGGCAAACACGGAGGGCAGGATATGGAGCTTGTGGAGGGCATAGTAGGCATAATTTGCCTCCCAATCCCCTCCCTCGATCAGTTTTTTGCCTCTTCCACCTTCTCATCGATCTGTTTTGCAAATCCCTGAAATTCCTGAACCCAGGCGCAAAACTCCTGATACTCCCCGGCATCGTCCACCATGGCATAAATCAGCTCATCCGGAGTCCGGACACCATAAGAATCCTGAAGCTCCTTGTTATAAAGATCCGGATATACTGTCGACGCCGTGATCAGCTCCATCAGATACCGGGTCGTATTCAGCTTGGGACGAAACAGGTTTGGTTTCCCTTTTACCTGCACCTCCATGGTGCAGTCATCCCTTAAAGCCTCGCACTCCTTCGAGCCCAGATGCCGGAACTCCCATTTGAGCGGATTTCCCTCTGCATCCGTCAGGCTGGTTGTCGGCGCAAAAAAGCCATTCTTTTTTTCCTTCTTATTCGCTTTCATAAATCTGCTGAATTCTGACATTTTCTCTTCTTCCTTTCTTCTGCAATCCACTTTTACAAAACATCTGATCACCCGGACAGAAAGCCATGGTTCCATCAAAACCTGTTCTGCGTCGCCGTTTTCCATGGAGCGCCATGGTTTTCATATCCTGTGTCATTTCCCCTGCCCGAAACGGGCCGACGCACCGTGCGCTTAGTTTGTCACAAACCCCAAAAGGTTTTTAAACTGCTCCGGCATAGAGAAATCCTCAAACGTAAATTCGATCTCTTCGTCCAGATATTCGGCGTCTGCATCAAACTTGGCGAGAACACCGCCGTTAATATTACAGTCCGACAGGATAATCGTCTGCCTTCCAGCGCTGGAAGTCGGATCCTCATTCGTAATCTGCATCTCAAAATAAGTGTCTTTCCCCGTATTTTTGTAATCCAGCATCATCTGTCTGAACACGCTGGTATTGTAGTGAAAG
>CANDFU010000105.1 GCA_947384095.1 uncultured Roseburia sp.
CTTTCTTCTTCGATAAAGATGGAATTTGAAGTCGCCCGTATGGAGCCGTTGTTTCAAGATCAGGAAGAATACGACCGCTTCCTCATGCGCCACAGCGGGCACGGCGTGCGCACCGCAGACCTTGCCTCCTGCGAGGGGAACTGCTACCTTGGCATCGACGCGGGCTCCACAACGACCAAAATTGCACTGGTAGATGAAGACGGAGCGCTGCTCTACTCTTTTTACAGCAATAACAACGGAAGTCCTCTGGCCACGGCCATCCGTTCCATAAAAGAAATCTATTCCCTGCTTCCGGAAAAGGCTTCCATCGTACACTCCTGTTCCACCGGCTACGGGGAGGCCCTGTTAAAATCTGCGCTGAAGCTTGACGACGGGGAAGTAGAGACTGTCGCACACTATTATGCGGCTGCCTTTTTTAACCCCGATGTCGACTGCATCTTAGATATCGGCGGACAGGATATGAAATGCATCCGGATCAAAAACCAGACAGTCGACAGCGTTCAGTTAAACGAGGCGTGTTCCTCCGGATGCGGCTCCTTTATCGAAACATTCGCAAAATCCTTAAATTATTCCGTACAGGATTTTGCAAAAGAAGCTCTCTTTGCGCCGAATCCGATTGATCTTGGCACGCGCTGCACCGTGTTCATGAATTCCAAAGTAAAGCAGGCGCAGAAAGAGGGAGCTTCCGTCGCCGACATCTCGTCCGGTCTGGCCTACTCCGTGATCAAAAACGCCCTTTATAAAGTGATCAAGCTTTCGGACGCCGGCGAGCTGGGAAAAAATATCGTCGTGCAGGGAGGCACTTTTTACAATGACGCCGTTCTCCGGAGTTTTGAAAAAATTGCGGGGTTAGAATGCATCCGGCCCGACATCGCCGGGATCATGGGTGCGTTCGGCGCGGCACTCATCGCAAGAGAACGCCATGAAAAGGGAACAGAGACGGCCATGCTCTCCATTGATGAGATCAATGCCCTGACGTTTGACACGAAACTTGCGCGCTGTCAGGGCTGTACCAACCACTGTCTTCTCACCGTCAACCGTTTTTCGGGAAACCGTCAGTATATCACGGGAAACCGCTGTGAGCGTGGCCTTGGAAAAGAAAGAAACGACGAACAGCTCCCGAACCTTTTTGAATATAAAAATAAGCGTCTCTTTGACTATGCGCCGCTGTCTCCAAAAGAGGCGAAATACGGCTCGGTCGGCATTCCGAGAGTCCTGAATATGTACGAAAATTACCCGTTCTGGGCCGTATTCTTCCGGAAACTGGGCTTTCAGACCATTTTATCGCCCCAGTCCAGCCGAAAAATTTATGAGCTGGGCATTGATTCCATTCCAAGCGAATCGGAATGTTATCCGGCAAAGCTCGCGCACGGACACGTAACCTGGCTGATTCACCAGAATGTTGACTTTATTTTCTATCCGTGCATCCCTTACGAGCGGAACGAATTCCCGGATTCCAATAACCACTACAACTGCCCGATCGTTACCTCCTACGCAGAAAATATCAAAAACAATATCGAGGATATCACATCCGGAAAAATGCGGTTTTACAATCCGTTTATGTCTTTTGCCAGCGAAGACACCCTGTCCGCCCAGCTTGTCAGGGTTTTCGGCGGACCGGATTTCGGCATTCCGGAAGCTGAGATCCGCGACGCCGTCTCCGAGGGCTGGAAAGAGATGGCCGTCGTCCGCATGGAAATACGGCAGAAAGGCGAGGAAGTCCTGCGCTATATGGAAGAAAACAAGCGGCGCGGAATTGTCCTGGCCGGACGTCCCTACCATGCCGACCCCGAAATCAACCACGGCATTCCCGAGCTGATCAGCTCCTACGGCATTGCCGTGCTGACAGAAGATTCCGTCTCTCATTTGCAGCCGGTCGAGCGGCCGCTGATCGTGATGGATCAGTGGATGTACCATTCACGCCTTTACGCTGCAGCCAATTTTGTCAAGACGAGGGATGATCTGGATATGATTCAGCTCAATTCCTTTGGCTGCGGGCTTGACGCTGTCACAACCGACGCGGTAAATGATATTCTGACGAAATCGGGAAAAATTTATACCTGTTTAAAAATTGATGAAGTAAACAACTTAGGCGCTGCCAGGATCCGCGTCCGCTCTCTTCTCTCCGCCATCCGCGTCCGCGAAAAGCGAAGGGAAAAACGGACCGTCGTTTCATCCGGCTACAGCCGGACTGTTTTCACGGAAGAGATGCGGGAAAGCTACACCATCCTGTGCCCGCAGATGTCTCCCATTCATTTTGATCTGATCCAGCCGGCATTTGCGGCTGCAGGTTATCATCTTATCGTGCCGGAAGTGGACAGCCGCACCAGCGTGGACACCGGATTAAAATACGTCAACAATGACGCCTGCTACCCGTCCATGATCGTCGTCGGACAGATGATGTCGGCCGTTCTGTCCGGAAAATATGACATGACGCGGACGGCCATCCTGATGTCGCAGACCGGCGGCGGGTGCCGCGCCAGCAATTATGTCGGGTTTCTCCGCCGGGCCCTGGAAAAGGCAGGCTTTCCCGACGTCCCGGTGATTTCGATCAATGTAAGCGGGCTTGAAGCAAATCCGGGCTTTTCGCTGACGCCAAAACTGTTGCAGCACGGTCTTTACGCACTGGAATTTGGAGATATTTTTATGCGCTGCCTTTATCGCACCCGCCCCTATGAAGCAACGCCGGGCTCGGCGGACGCGCTGCACGAAAAATGGAAGCAGGAGGTAATCCGTTTTGTCGGACAGAAAAAAACGCTTTCTCACAACCGGTATAAGAAAATGTGCCGCCAGATCATCAGGGACTTCGACAATCTCCCGCGGCGCGATCTGAAAAAAACCAGAGTCGGCATCGTCGGCGAGATTTTAGTCAAATTCCATCCGGAGGCAAACAACCATCTCGTGGAGCTGCTGGAAGCCGAGGGCGCCGAGGCCGTCGTGCCCGATCTCGTGGATTTTCTGCTCTACTGTTTTTATAATTCGGGGTTTAAGGCCGATTACCTTGGTATGAGCAAAAAATCGAAACGCAACGGACGGCTCGGAATCCGGTTTTTCGAATGGCTCCGCGGGGCCGCCAGAGATGAGTTTAAGAAAAGCAGACACTTTGACGCGCCGGCCCATATCGACTCTCTGGCTCAGTATGCGCGCGATATCGTTTCCGAGGGCAACCAGACCGGAGAAGGATGGTTTCTGACCGGGGAGATGCTGGAACTGATTCACTCCGGTACGCCCAATATCGTCTGTGCGCAACCGTTTGCCTGTCTGCCGAACCATATCGTCGGAAAAGGCGTGATCAAAGAGATCCGCCACCGTCATCCGGAGGCAAACATCGTAGCAATCGATTATGATCCGGGCGCCAGCGAGGTAAACCAGCTGAACCGCATCAAGCTGATGCTCTCGACGGCAAACCGGAATCTGCAGAAAGAGACGCCTTCTTCATGAGAACAATCATGACGACAGGGCAGCTCCGAAAAGGAGCTGCCCTGTTTCACACTTTCGCCTCTCACACTATACCAACGCCTCAATTTCGTCCAGAATCCCGCCGAACACGTCAAGGGCTTTCTGCACCGGAGCCGGATCCTCCATATCAACCCCGGCAATCTTTAACAGTTCTACCGGGGACATCGAGCAGCCGCCGGACAGGAATCTCCGGTAGCGTTCCACCGCGGGCGCCCCCTCTTTTAAAATCGTCTGCGCAATCGAAACGGCGGCGGAAAAACCGGTCGCATACTGATACACATAAAAATTATAGTAAAAATGGGGAATCCTCGCCCACTCGTAAGCAATTTCCGGATCGGATATCATATCCGGCCCATAATATTTTTCATTCAGCTCACGGTAGACCCTGCACAGGCTCTCGGCCGTCAGACTCTCTCCTTCTTCCGCCATTTTATTGGTGCGCATCTCATATTCCGCAAACATCGTCTGGCGGTATACCGTTCCCTTAAAGCTGTCGAGATAATGGTTGAGCAGATAAGCGCGCTCCTTTTTATCCGTCGTCTTCGCAAGGAGATATTCCATCAGCAGAATCTCGTTGCAGGTGGATGCGACTTCAGCGACAAAAATCCGGTACTGTGAATAGATATAAGGCTGGTTTTCATTAGAATAGTAGGAATGCATCGCATGCCCCATCTCGTGGGCCAGCGTAAACATATTATCCAGTGTGTCATTGTGGTTTAAGAGCACATACGGATGCGCTCCGTAAGCCCCGGCAGAATACGCCCCGCTCCTTTTTCCTGCGTTTTCATAGACGTCAATCCAGCGGTTTTCAAATCCTTCTTTTACCTTTGAGACGTATTCTTCCCCAAGGGGTGCAAGCGCGGCAAGAACCGTCTCCTTCGCCTCTGTAAATGAAATTTTCTTTGCGGCGTCCGCAATCATGGGCGTATAGATATCATACATGTGAAGCTCATCCACGCCGAGACATTTCTTGCGCAGCCGGACATAGCGATGCATCTTGTCGATATTGCGGCCGATTGTTTCGATCAGATTGTGGTAGACTTTCGAAGGCACATTGTTTGCGTCCACGGCCGCCTCAAGCGTAGAAGCATAGCTGCGCGCTTTTGCGTAGAAAATCTGTTTTTTTACCTGTCCGCTGTAAAGGCCGGCCAGCGTATTTGCAAACTGCCTGTAAACGCTGTAATACCCCTCAAAAGCATCTTTTCGGACGCGCCGGTCTGCGGATTCCTCCAGCGGAATAAAATTTCCGTTCGACAGGCGCACCATATCGCCGTTTTCGTCCCGGATTTCCGGATAGGTAAAGTCCGCGTTGTTTAAAATAGAAAAAACCTGTTCCGATGTCTGCGCCATTTCACCTGTCATCGCCACCAGCTTTTCCAGCTCCGCGGAAAGGCTGTGCGCTTTCGTCCGCTGAATCTCTTTTATCTTGATGCGGTAAAGCTCCAGCCCGGGTTTTTCACCGAAATAGCCTTCCAGTACAGCCTCGTCCGCGGAAAGGATTTCCGGAACCACAAATGCGGTCCTGCTGCTGTAATCCGTATAGACGGCGTACATTCTCTGCGACATCGCCTGATGCGCGGTATTTTTCTGATCCTGGTCGAACAGGCGCTCCGCATAGCTGAAGGCCAGTTCGATTTTCTGTTCCGCCTTCGCGGACTGTTCCAGGGTGTTGAACAGATTGTCCGCAGACGCGGCCACCTTCCCCTCCATCCGTTCCACAATCGAGGTGATGACGGAAACTTCCGCCAGATCTTTTTCCCAGTCCTCCTTCGTTGCGTACATAGCGCGCAGGTCCCAGGTATCCTCTTCTCTCACGTCACTTCTTTTTGGTAATTCTTTTGCCATGATCGTAATCCTCCATTTCCAGACTGTCCTCATTATACAAAAAATGAAATGACAGCGCAAGGATTTTCATTGCGGTTGAATTTCCACAGAAGCCTGTGATACAATAAGACATATAAGGATACATCCCGTTCTGTGTCAGCGCGGCATCCCAGAACGGAGTCCTACAAAAGCCGCGCAGAAATGAGGCAGACTATGACAGACAAAAAACTGGCGTTTGGTCTGATGCGGCTCCCGCTTAAGGACGCGTCAGATGTGACAAGCATTGATTATGAGGCGCTCTGCGGCATGGCCGACTCGTTTATAAATGCCGGATTTACTTATTTTGACACGGCGGCGCCCTACCATGCAAAGACCAGCGAAACCGCGTTCCGGGAATGCGTCGCAAAACGGTATTCCCGTGATTCGTTCACCATCACAGACAAGCTGACGCTCTCCATGATCGATACGGCGGACGATATGCCCGGATTTTTTGACGCGCAGCTGGCACGCTGCGGCGTCGATTACTTTGACTACTATCTGCTGCATGCCCTGAACCGCGATTCTTTTCAGAAGGCGGAAAACTTTGGCGCATTCACCTTCGCAGCACAGAAAAAAGCGGAAGGAAAGGTGAAACACATCGGTTTTTCCTTTCACGATGACGCTGCCCTGCTGGATGAAATTCTGACAAAACATCCCGAAACGGAATATGTACAGCTACAGCTCAATTATCTGGACTGGAGCGATCCCGAGATTCAGTCGAAAAACTGTTATGAGGTCTGTGTAAAACACAGGAAACCGGTTCTCGTCATGGAGCCGGTCAAGGGCGGTCTCCTGGCAGGCCTTCCCGACGAAGCGGCGACGCTTCTGAAAGAAACGGCTCCCGGAATGTCCGCAGCTTCCTGGGCAATCCGCTACGCGGCCTCCCTCGAAAATGTATGCATGGTATTAAGCGGAATGAGCACACAGGAGCAGATAGCGGACAACCTTTCGTATATGACAGATTTTACGCCTCTGACCGAAAGTGAAAAGAACGTTCTGGATAAGGCCGCAGAAATCATCCGGTCAAAAGAAGCCATTGCCTGTACCGCCTGCCGCTACTGTGTGGAAAGCTGCCCGAAAAAAATCGCAATTCCGGAATACTTTAAAATCTGCAACAACATCAG
>CANDFU010000106.1 GCA_947384095.1 uncultured Roseburia sp.
GGCAATATCAGACAGATTGATTATTCTGTCTTTTACCGCGAGACATTGTTTACGGATCCGGACAGGGGAATCAACAGGGAGATGCTGATGAACGAGGTTCTTCCTCATATTATTCTGATGCCGAATGCCGGAACGCGCGCCATGATGTGGCAGGAGACGGCGGGGATCCGCAGGGATACCCCGGCAAGGTTTATGTTTCCTATTTTTACGGCGGTCGACATCGACGATATGATGGTGGAGACGGTCGGGAGATTCCGCTGGGAGATCTGCAGAAAGATCCAGGGCGTGCACTGGAACGATATTCGTGACAAGTCCCTCACGTCAGAATATTGCGATTACATTCAGTTTTATAAGAAAAACAGTGAACTTTCGGCGGAGGCAAAGGAGAAAGTCAAGACCGCCCTTCAGCGGGGAAGAAATAATTATCGTGAAGTGTTTGTCAAAGATTATGAGGGATGGATTAAGTTTGAGTCAAAGGGGAGTTTCCGCCTGAATAAGGTGGCGCGGCAGATTCTTGTCACCTATTGCCCGTTTACCAGGCCGATCCGTCAGGAGCTGAAAGCGAATCCGATGTATCAGAATGCTATCCAGCGCTATGAGACGCAGAATCTGAAAAAAGCGCAGCGGATTGCTGGCGTTTATGATAAGTATCAGAAAGCGGGGGGCAAGATTACAAAGGAACTGCAGGACAATCTGGATTTTTACGATATGTAATGATATGCCGACAGATGGTAAGTCTGGCGAATGCCGCAGAGTTTTGTAGATTGAAACAACAGATACAGAAAAGGATTCATAAAAGGGGCCTGTGGAACAAATACATAAGTTCCACAGGTTTTTCTGCTTCTGGCTGACAAGTAAGCAAAGGACGGGGCTTTCTGATCAAAATGATGAATGGAAAAAGCCGGGCGGATTTCGCCTGGCTTTTTCTGAGGGGAGTATAAATAATTAATAAGGGGTATAAAATGATATCCGGTTTCAGATCGGAAGATGAGAAATCCGCATACCACGAATTTAAGTATAGCGTATACGGATGCAAAAAGCAATTGCAAGAATCATCTTTTCATCTTTTCTGCGTTATAGTATAATGTGCGTAGAGGGAAGAGTCAGACAGAGAAGGGGAAATACCATGAATTTATTGATTAAAAACGGACATGTCATCAATCCTGCGAGCAGGCTGGATGAAAGAGCGGATGTGCTGGTAGAGAACGGAAGGGTGGCAAGGATAGAGGCGGACATAGAGACAGAAGCAGACCGTGTCATTGATGCGGCAGGATGTTTTGTCATGCCGGGTTTTATAGATATGCATGTGCATCTCAGGGATCCGGGATTTGAGCACAAGGAAACGGTAGAGACGGGGTGCCGCGCGGCAGCGCGTGGCGGTTTTACGACGATTCTTGCCATGCCGAATACAAAGCCGGTGGCGGATCATCCCGATGTTGTGGACTATGTACACAACAAAGCGCGGTCGGCGGGGCTTGTCAATGTCATTCAGGTCGGGGCGGTCACTAAGGGACAGCAGGGAAAAGAGCTGTCCGATATCGAGGGAATGGTCAGAGCGGGAAGCCTTGCCATCAGCGAGGACGGAAAATCTGTCATGAACGCGATGCTATACAGGGAAGCGATGGCCAGGGCCGCGGAGCTTGGGATTGTGGTGCTGGCGCACTGTGAGGATCGTGATCTGGTGAACGGCGGGGTGGTGAACGCGGATGCGCATGCCGAAAAACTGGGGCTTAAGGGCATTACAAATTCTGTAGAGGATGTTATTGTGGCCAGGGATATTTTATTGAGCCATGAAACAGGGGCGAGGCTTCATCTCTGCCACTGTTCGACAAGGGACTCCGTGAAGATGGTAAGGCAGGCAAAAGCGGACAAGGTAAAGGTGACGGCAGAGGTATGCCCGCACCATTTTACGCTGACGTCGGCTGACATACCGGAAATCGATCCTTTTGTGGATCCCGAAAGCAAGGTTTCCTATGAGGCGGTGGCGGATACAAATTATAAAATGAATCCTCCGCTTCGCACGGCGGAAGATGTGCGCGCGCTGCGGGAGGGGCTGCGGGATGACATCATGGACGTCATTGCGACAGATCATGCGCCGCATACGTCTGACGAAAAAAATACGTCGATGAATGATGCGCCGTTTGGAATTGTAGGGCTGGAGACGGCGGCGAGCCTTACCTACACGGAGCTGGTGCTTAAGGGATATCTGACACCGATGCAGATGGCGGAAAAAATGAGTTACAATCCGGCGGCAATTATCGGGATTGACAAAGGGAATATAGAACCGGGGAAGGCGGCGGACATTGTGATTTTTGACCCTGAGGCTCATTATACGATTGATAAAAATGAGTTTGTGAGCAAAGGAAAAAATACGCCGTTTGACGGCAGGAAGGTAACGGGAAAAGTGTGTATGACCATTGTGGACGGGCATATTGTCTATGAAGATGATGCGCAGCCGCAGAGGGGAACGAAAAAGGATAAGTGAAAAAAGGGGAAGGATGGATGCAGGTGACACACAGGAAGTTTCAGGAGACGGCGATTATCATACGCCAGGAAGAGATCGCAGATAATATTTACAGCATGTGGCTGCGGACAGAGGAGATTGCGGAGGCAGCGGCGGCAGGGCAGTTTCTGTCAATATACTGTAACGAGGGCAGCAGGCTGCTGCCAAGGCCCATCAGTATCTGTGAGATTGACAAAAAGGATAAGGCGGTCCGGATTGTGTACCGGGTTGCGGGCAAAGGGACAGCGGAATTCAGTACGATGCGGACCGGAAATCAGCTGATGGTGGTGGGGCCGCTGGGGAATGGGTTTCCCAGAAAAGAAAGGAAGGCGTTTCTGATCGGGGGAGGAATCGGTATCCCGCCGATGCTTCAGCTTGCGAAGGAATTGCGCTGTGAAAAACAGATTATTCTGGGATTTAAAGATGAACTCTTTTTGCTGGAAGAGTTTAAACGGCAGGGGAAAGTATACATTGCAACGGAGGACGGAAGGGCGGGTACGGACGGAAATGTTCTTGACGCCATCCGGGAAAACGGGCTTACGGCAGATATTATATACGCCTGCGGGCCGATGCCAATGCTGCGGGCGCTGAAGGAATATGCTGCGGAGCGCCGTATTGAATGCTGGATTTCCATGGAGGAGCGCATGGCCTGCGGAATCGGCGCCTGTCTTGCCTGTGTATGCAGGTCACAGAACCGGGACGCGCATACGAACGTCAAAAACAAAAGAATCTGTAAGGAAGGACCGGTATTTCGGGCTGAGGAGGTGGATTTTTGATGAAAATGGAAGTAGAATTGTGTGGCATGACATTAAAAAATCCTGTGATGACGGCTTCGGGGACGTTCGGTTCCGGCGAGGAATACGCGGAGTTTGTAGATTTAAACCGGCTGGGGGCCGTTGTCACCAAGGGAGTGGCAGCCGTGCCCTGGGAGGGAAATCAGACGCCGCGCGTGACGGAGGTGTACGGCGGGATGCTGAACGCTATCGGCCTGCAGAACCCGGGCATTGATCTTTTTATTGAACGCGATATTCCGTTTTTGAAACAATTTGATACCAAAATCATTGTGAATGTTTGCGGACATACGACGGAAGAATATGTCGAAGTCGTAAAACGTCTCGCCAAAGAGCCGGTGGATATGCTGGAAATCAATATCTCCTGCCCGAATGTAAGGGAGGGCGGTATTGCGTTCGGGCAGGATCCCAGGATGGTTGAGGCGATTACGCGTGAAGTGAAAAGACATGCGGCGCAGCCGGTCATCATGAAACTGTCCCCCAATGTGACAAATATTGCGGATATGGCAAAAGCAGCCGAGGCAGGCGGCGCAGATGCGCTTTCCATGATCAATACGCTGACCGGAATGAAAATCGATATCGGCAGGAGAAAGTTTGTGCTAGCCAACAGGACAGGGGGGCTGTCGGGCCCGGCCGTGCATCCGATCGCCGTGCGGATGGTATATGAGAGCGCACAGGCAGTGAAAATACCGATCATCGGCATGGGCGGAATCCTTACGGCGGAAGATGCCATTGAAATGCTTCTTGCAGGGGCTGCCGCGGTGGCGGTCGGTACTGCCAATTTTACAAATCCGCGCGCGACGATGGATATTATCGACGGGATCAGAAGCTACATGGAAGAGTATCAGGTGGCGGATGTCAGAGAACTCATTGGAGCCGTACACAATTAGAAGGCCGGGGATGAAGGCCCCCGACACGGTTTTACATTTTTCCAGGAGCTTTCAGGGGCAGCGTTATCGTGGTCCGGAAAGAGAGGTCTTCTTTTTGACAGAAAAAGCTGCCGCTATGCAATTCCACCATCTTTTTTACACTCTTAAGGCCGATCTGATTGCCCGAAACGTTGGAGCGGTCCTGCTTTATCGCATTTGACAGCCGGATCGTAAGCATTTCGTTTTCAACCTCCGTCTCGAGGGAGACGGAGGTCTTTTTGTCTCCATATTTTATCACATTTGAAAATAGATTTTGAAAAATACGCTTTAACATCGTTTCGTCGCCGTGCAGTGTTCCTGTGGCGGGAAGGGAGGGGGAGTCTGCGGTAAAACCGGCCAGGCGGATGAAATCCAGGTTATCGATCAGACATTCCCGGATAAACTGAATCGGGAGTTCTGTAAAATCCGGCGACTCTTCCACTTCATACACAAGGGCATATTCAAACATGCGGTCGGTCAGTTGTTTGATATCCATGCTTTTTGCGAGACAGCGTTCCAGATAGACAGAACGGGTATCGGGATCGCTTCCTTTTAACTTTAAAATCTCAAGATAGCCGTTTAAAATCGTAAGCGGCGTGCGCAGGTCGTGGGACATTGCGGTGATCAGATCCTGGTTGGATTTTCTTGTCTCGTCTTCCTGGCGTATGTGGTCGGACAAGGTCAGACGGAGCTGGTCCAGCTCTCTGGCAAGCATTCCGATTTCATCTGTGCCGGCCGGCGGCAGCGGGTGCGATAAGTCTCCCGAGGCCATCAGGAGGATCTCGCTGCTGACCATTAGGATATCCCGGATTCTGGAATTGATGTAGAACAGTATCGGTGTGAGAAATACGAGAATGCAAAAAAAAGCGGATATCAGGATATAGGGGTAAATAAAAAGGACAGGGTGATAATCCATAATATATAATTCGGCTTCGGCATTGCGGAAGGACACGGAGTAAAACTGTGAATAGATCCGGTCCGGCCTGAAGAGAAGGTCTACGGCATTGCTCATAAAAAGAAGCCAGGGCTTTTCTTCGTCCACAAAAATGGATGCGGGTTGTGACAGGCGATAGTATCCGTCGGTGCCGTAAAAACCTATGGAGGTATATTCGTCGCAGAGGTCAAAGATCGGCTCCATCTGCTTTGCGGTTTCCTTGTCGTCTTCCGAATCCGGGAGATCATATTTTTTCGCCTCTTCCATAATCTGCGCAGCCAGACCTTCCTCATCCCAGCAAAACGGCGGAAAACGGGACGCCAGTTTCCAGGCATCCCAGTAATGTGCCCAGAGGAAAAAAAGCAGCAGTCCGGCAAGCGTGCCGGAAGCCAGGATAACCAGAAGAAGTCTTGTGCGTATTTTTGTGCTTTTTTCGTTATTCACAACGATACCCCTTTCCCCAGATGGTTTTGATGAAGAGCGGGTTTTGCGGATCTTGTTCTATTTTTTTTCGAAGATTGCGGATATGTACCATTACCGTATTGGCAGCTCCGTAATAGTAAGGTTCCTGCCAGACGGATTCATAGAGATGCTCCGCGGAAAAGATCTGTTTCCGATGCGTGGCCAGCAGCAGGAGCAGTGCGTATTCGGTATCTGTCAGATCGACAGGCACGCCGTCAAGGAGGACGGTGGATGAGGCTGTCTGAATGGTCAGATTCCGGACGGACAGTGTGTCGGGGCCGGGCGTATCTTCCGCGGGTTTTCCGCGGTAAACCTGATAGCGGCGGATCAGCGCTTTGGTGCGGCTAAGAAGTTCACTGTAGGAAAAAGGTTTGGTGAGATAGTCGTCGCCCCCGCTGGAAAATCCAAGTGTTTTATCGCTGTCTGCGGAGCGGGCGCTTAAGAAGAGAATCGGCGCGTTTGACTGCTCTCTGATTTTCATGCAGGTCTGATAGCCGTTTAATTCCGGCATCATAACGTCTAAGATAATCAGATCAAATTCCTGTGCAGCCAGCGTTTTAAGCGCCGCGGGGCCGTCTGCGGCCTCTGTGACCGTAAAGCCCTCCGCGGAGAGCAGTATCTGTATGATTTCCCGGATTTCCGGGTTGTCGTCCACGACTAAAATCTGTGCATGGCTTTCCAAAATTGACTCACTCCCTGTACTCTGCATATGATTTCTGCTTTATTTGTCTCTCCTGCTGCAATGTATGAAGTATACCAGTAAGAAGGCGTC
>CANDFU010000107.1 GCA_947384095.1 uncultured Roseburia sp.
CTACACTATAACCTACACTCTTTCCCTACACGACGCTCTTCCGATCTAGACGACGCATGCATATACACCGTATACTGGCCGCCTCCGTGATCGATCATCACATAGTTTCCGGCCGCACTGCTATAATTCACCGCCTTTACCGTCCCGGCTGCCGCCGCCACAATATCCGCGCCGTAGGCCGCCCCGACATCAATGCCCCTGTGGTTTGTCGACGCACCCGAGGTCGGTGAAATCCTTGCGCCGTAATTGCTGGTTACCCGGGTACTGCTCGGGCAGGGCCAGACAAACGCTCCGCCGGTGTAGGGCTGATTCGCCGCGCCGGCCGCCGCCTTCTCCGCCTCCGCACGCTTAATCTCAGCAATCAGCTCCTCCTGCGCCTGGATCTCCGCGGCATAGTAATCGGCCAGACTCTGCGCATCCAGAATATCCTCCGAAAGAGCCGCAAGCTCCGCCTCCTTCTGATGCATCAGCGCAGCCACATTCTTTTTATTGTCTTCCACCGCCGCTTTCATCTCTTCCAGTTCGGCATAATCCTGTTCGAGCTGCGCCTGCATCTGCTCGATTTCCCGGACCGTCTGTTCATACTCTTCCAGCTTCTGGCGATCGTAACTTTCAATCTCAGAGATATACTCCGACGTATTCATAAACTCCGCAATACCTTCCGTCGCCAGCAGAACATCGAGATAAGAAGTCTGGCTGTTCTCATACATAAACTGGATGCGGACTTTCATATCCTCATACTGCTGCGCCTCCCGCTCCATGGCAGCCTCAAGCTCCTTCTGCGCAGCCACAATATCCTCACTCTTTTTTGTCAGCTCATTTTCAAGCTGCGTAATGCGTGCAGATATTCTGACAAGCTGTGCATTCAGCTCTTTCACTTTCCCCTGTATATCGCCCTTTTCGTTCCGCAGCGCTTCAATCGTCTCTTTCGCCCTTTTCAGCTCGTTCTCCAGCTCTTTCTTCTCCTGCTGCGCTTCCTTTAAGGAAGTCTGTTCCTTTTCTTTTTCTTTCTCCTTCCCCTCCGCCGCCGATGCATGCATCGAAAGCCCTGCCGTAAACACAAGCAGCAGGCAGACAGCTGCCATTTTCCGTAATCCTGTTCTCTTTTTCATAGCCTCCATCATACTTTTAAATGCTTGCGGATTGTGATGCGGCTTCCGATCAGGCCGATGCCGACCCCAAGAACGAGCGCAACCGGCAGTAAGGTGTGAAACACCTCTTTAACCGTGAGAAACGACATCATCCCGCCGATAAACCGGAACTTCTCTGCGACATATGTAACAATCCTTCCGTAAATCACATAGAGAATCCCAAGCGGAATCGCCGCGCCGATCAGACCGATGACAATCCCCTCCACAACAAACGGCGCGCGGACAAAATAGTCGGTGGCCCCGATCAGTTTCATAATGCCGATCTCCTCCCGGCGTACGGAGATACCGACTGCAATCGTATTACTGATCAGAAAGATCGCGACGCACAGAAGGATCAGGATAACGCCCGCAGAGATATAGCCGATCAGACGGTTAAAATCCGTCAACGTATTTGCCACCGTCGCCGATTGCTTTACCTCCCTGACGCCGTCCACCGACTCAAGGTAGGTGACAAGCGCGGACTGCATCGAAATATCGTTCATATATACCGCATAACTCGCGGAATTTGCCAGCGGATTATCCGCCCCGAAGCTCTCCGCCACCTTTTCATTGCCGTCAAAATAAATATCCCTGAAGTAGTCCCACGCTTCCTGCGAAGAAATAAATTCATAGCGTGATACCTCCACACGGCCGTCGATCAGCTCGCCGATCTCCTCAATGCGCTGTTCCGATATCCCGTGATCAAAAAGAACCGTGACTGCCACGCCGGATTCCGCATCCTTTACCATTGCCTGGAAATTCATCACAATCATATAAAACAGTCCAAAGAGAAAAATACACGCCGTCATCGTTGCGACAGAAGCCAGGGAAAACATCTTGTTCTTCCAGATATTGACAATCCCCTGCTTTATCGTATAAAAAAACGTACTAATCCTCATCGCCGCCTCCGTCTCCGCTCTGATTCAAAAACGGCCCTTCTCTGAAAAAGCCGTCGGCCGCGCTCTCCTCCCCCGCAAGCCCCGGCTGTTCTCCAAAATAATCGCTCCCGTATGTGGAAACCTGCCCGCCTCTGTACACCGGGCCGTCATCCTCCCAGTCCGCCCCGTCGTCTCTGACCACGCCTTTCTGCATCTGAATCACGCGCTTATTCATCGCGCGCACAATCTCAAGATTGTGCGTGACAACCACGACGGTGGTCCCGTCCCGGTTGATTTCGTCCAGCAGGTCCATAATCTCCCAGGCATTCTTAGCGTCAAGATTTCCCGTCGGCTCATCCGCCAGAAGAATCTTCGGCCGGTTAATCAGCGCCCTGGCGATCGCCACCCTCTGCTGCTCGCCGCCGGAAAGCTGTCTTGGATAAGAACGGTATTTCGCGGCCAGCCCCACCTGGGAAAGGATCTTTGGAACATTTTTTTTGATGTTCCTGGCGGATTCCCCGATGACCTGCTGGGCAAACGCAACGTTCTGATAAATATTCCGGTCCTTCAACAACCTGAAATCCTGAAACACCACGCCGATATCGCGGCGGAACTTCGGAATCTGCCTCCTCCTTATTTTGTTCAGTTTTCTCCCGTTTATCGTGATCGTGCCGGCCGTCGGCTCAAGCTCCTTTAGCAGAAGCTTGATCAGCGTCGACTTACCCGAACCGCTGTCGCCGACAATAAAAGCAAAATCTCCTGCGTTTATCTGAAGGCTCACGTCATGTAATGCAGGCAGCCCCTCCTTCGTATAAGACTTGCTGACATGCTCCAACCTTATCATTCCCTACCTCATTTCCGGTTTAATAGTCCATCGACTCCATATATTTCATATATTTTACAACCATAAGGGCGATTTTGAACGTAATCGCATCCTCAAATACGCGCAGATCCAGCCCTGTGTATTTCTGCAGCTTATCCAGACGATAGACAAGCGTATTCCGATGGATATAGAGCTGTCTGGACGTCTCCGACACGTTCAGGCTGTTCTCAAAGAACTTGTTGATTGTCGTCAGCGTCTCCTCGTCAAAATCATCCGGCGATTTGCCGTCAAAGATTTCTTTGATAAACATTCTGCACAAAGGAATCGGGAGCTGATAAATAAGACGGCCGATCCCAAGCGTCGAATACGCGATCACATCCTTCTCCTCAAAGAAGATCTTGCCCACATCAAGCGCCATACGCGCCTCTTTGTAGGAACGGGACACTTCCTTGATCTCATTTACGATCGTGCCGTACGCCACATGCACATCGTTCTCTGCGTCCGCCCGGAACAGATTGACAATCACCTCTGCGGTCCTGCCCAGCTCTTCATAGCCCTCATTTTCCCCAACTTCCTTTACGACAATAATATTCTTCTCATCGACCGCCGTCACAAAATCTCTCGTCTTTCCGCCAAAAATCCCACGGATCTTCTCCAGCTCATTGCCGTCTTTATCGCGGTTTGTCTCGACAATAAACACCACGCGCCTTACCTCGGTATCAATGTGGAGCTTTTTGGCCCGGTTATAGATATCCACAAGCAGGAGATTATCCAGAAGAAGATTTTTGATAAAATTGTCCTTATCAAACCGCTCTTTATATGCTATCAGAAGATTTTGAATCTGGAAACTGGCAATTTTACCCACCATATAGACATCATCGCTGTCACCGCTGGCAAGCAGAATATATTCAAGCTGATGCTCGTCAAATACTTTAAAAAACTGGTATCCGTTTACAACCTGGCTGTCTGCCGGCGAATCCACAAACGCCTGCGCAGCCTCGATATATCGGTCAGCCTCCGGAAATGTCGCGGCCAGCACTTTTCCTTCCACGTCAATGATACACAGGTCTATTCTGGTGATTCCTTTTAATCCGTCAATCGTGTTCTGAAGTATCTGATTCGAAATCATATGCCCCGCTCCTTCTCCAAATGGTTTCTTCTATTTTAATGCAAAACAACAAAAAAGGAAAGAGGAAATGCATATTTTTTATGCACTTCCCCTCCTCCGGCAGGACTCTTTTTTCATCCCTTCTGATACTCCTGAAACCCTTCCCCCAGAACCTCCCTCGCATCGGAAACAATCACAAACGCGTGCGGATCCACTTCCGAAACAATCTCCTTGACCGTGACAATTTCTTTCTTCGACACAACGCAGTAGAGCATGCATTTTTCTTCACCGGAATACATCCCCTTCGCCATCAGCCCCGTCACCCCGCGGTCCAGCTCTTTCATGATCCGCTCTGCCACAAGCGTGTGATTCTGCGTGATAATATACGCCGCCTTGGAAAACTTAAACCCTTCCATCAAGGCGTCCGAGACCTTGCTCGTGATAAAAATCGCAACAATTGCATAGAGAGCCGCGCGGATCCCGAAAACATACAGGCCGCAGAGCACGATAAGGCCGTCGAGAACCTGCATGATCTGGACAATCGTATAATGCCGCATATAATTCTGTATAAGCGTCGCCACCATATCCGTCCCGCCGGTCGTCGCCTTGGCCAGCAGCACAAGCCCCATACCGGCGCCTCCGATACAGCCGCCGAATACCGACGCAAGAATATAGTCGCCCTGCGCCAGATCCACTGCCGGAATCAGATACAGCCACATGGATAAAAGCGACGTCCCAAGAACGGTCCGCGCGATAAAGCGGATCCCCTTGATGCGCAGAGCCGCCAGAAACACCGGTATATTGAGCACGATATTGGTAACCCACAGCGGGATACCCCCCGGTATAAAATTCGACGTTACTTCCTTTACGATAATGGCGCCTCCGGTAAACCCTCCGGTGACAAGCCTTACCGGATCATAGACACACTGTATGCTTGCCGCCACGAGTCCGGTTCCGGCCAGGATCAGGATATAATCCCACAGTTTTGACCGTTTGTAAAAAATCTTCTGCATTGTCAATCGTCCTTCCTGCCCTCTTCTTCTTCCCCCTCCTCCGGAAGAGATCTGCTCTCCCGGTACCGGACCATGCTGCTCTTTAATTTTCCAAGATGCATCACATTCCGCAAAAAATTCCTGACGCCCGGACGCCTTCTTCCAAACCCGGCCCCGCCGGTTCCATACCAGATACCTGTGTTTATTTTCCCTTTATGCTCCCAGAAAAAATGTTCCTGCGTCGGCGAGGGCAGGACCGAAACGATGATATCGGGGGTCGTCGCATTCATCTCATTGATCGCCGCCTCATAATCTCCTTTACAATGCTCCAGCGCATACCATCCGGCGACGGAAAGACGCGGAAACATCTGTAAAAGCGTCTCTCTTGCAGCAACAATCTTCTCCTCCGTCTCTCCAAGAAAAAAAAGGCTCTTTTTACTGCGCTCAACCTTCCGGAAAAACTCAAAAGAGAAATCATTTTCCTCCGTCTCCCTTATCCGCTGCATCGTCCCTATGCCGGCTGCCTGCAGAATCTCCTTTTCCCCGATCACGGCAAGGTCCAGCGCGGACATCACTTCTTTTAAGACAGGATCGCTTTCCGATTCAATCAGCATCTGCATTGAAATATTTTCAATTGTATTCATCACATGATCGTTCAGATATCCGTCCACCCGCCGTACCGCTTCGCGGACGGTATAATTATCCAGCCGGATACCCAGAATATCAATCTTCTCCGTCATAATACACCCATATTCGTTTCCATTATACAAAAAATTATACGTATTCGCACTTTTAACAGCAAACCCCCATCGTTCATGTCAGTGCCGGGATGCCGGCATAAGGGTTTACTTTGTAATATTTTCGTAAAATTTACTGACATTTTTTTCTAATCCACTATATTTTTAAAAATCAGAAATGTCAATATTTTTTTCCTATTTTTTATCCGGATTGATAACTTTATGATTTCTATACAAAACATGTATTCGATTTTTTATCTCTTCACTTCATTTTTCTATCGCAAAAATCGGTTTCTTTTTCACAAAAAATGTGGATAATGTGCATAACTTCGTGTATAACTTGCTTTTTTCCATCTTCCTGTCACCTTTTTTGTTGATAACTTTGTGGGAAGTTTTTACAGTTTCGTCACTTTTTTTATTGCGCTTTTTCAAATTTGTGCATTTTGTATATCCAGCCCTTGAGCGGAAAAACTTTCCAGTCCTCCAGGGCCGCAACAGCAGAAACGCGGGCTCCGAATGGAAGTATCACGCGCCGCTGTCCCCGCGCAGTGCGATCCTCCCCGGAGGGCTTTTTATTTCACAGGAAATCCAGATACTTTCGCGCTTCACAGCAACAAGGCCTTTCCCAACATGGCTTTTCCTATGAAATAAAAAAGAATCCGGCCCTGCCGGATTCTCCGCCTGCGGCGGG
>CANDFU010000108.1 GCA_947384095.1 uncultured Roseburia sp.
CATGATAAAATTAAAACCCGGCCCTGCCGCCACGACACTGATACGCGCCCAGACTGGTTTTTTCCCAAACGACCGGTCGCTGCTGCTCTCCTCGTCTTCTCCTTCCATCATACACGCCCCGCCGATCGGAAACAGCTTCAGGGAATAAGCCGTATCTCCTTTCGTAAAGCCGACCAGCGTCGGCCCCATTCCAAGACAGAACTCGTTGACTCTGATTCCATTCGCCTTCGCCAGAAGAAAATGGCCCAGCTCATGAAAAAGAATAATAACACTGAATACGATAAGTGCAACAATGATTTTCATATCAACCTACTTCCCTTTCTTTCCCGTCACCATTTTTCTGCAATCTGCTCGTAAACCGCCCGCTCCGTCGCAAGGATCTCATCTATCGTCGGGGCTCCGATGTAATCCGCGCTTTCCATACAGGACTGTATGATCTCCGTAATCTCCGGATAACGGATTTTCTGCTCCAGAAACAGCGCCACTGCGCGCTCGTTGGCCGCGTTGAACACCGTCGGCAGATTGCCTCCCCTCCCAATCGCCTCATAAGCAAGCGAAAGCCCCTTAAATGTCTCAAGATCCGGCTCCTCAAACGTCAGGTTCTTAAGACCGCACAGATTCAGCCGTTCCCCCGAAAGACTGCGCCGCACCGGATAATAGAGCGCATACTGTATCGGCAGCCGCATATCCGGCGTGCCGAGCTGGGCAATCACGGCGCCGTCGGCAAACTCGACCGCCGAGTGGATGATACTCTGCGGATGGACGACGACCTGGATCTGTTCGGGCAGAACGTCAAACAGCCATTTCGCCTCCATCACCTCAAGGCCTTTGTTCACAAGCGTGGAAGAATCGACCGTGATTTTTCTGCCCATGGACCAGTTCGGGTGCTTTAAAGCGTCTTCTACTCTGATCTGTTCGAGATCCGCTCTCTTTTTCCCGCGGAACGGCCCGCCGGAAGCTGTCAGCAGGATCTTTTGCACCGCATTTTCCCCTGCCCCCTGCAGACACTGAAAAATCGCACTGTGCTCGCTGTCCACCGGGAGAATCGGAACGCCGCATTCCTTCGCCAGAGGCATGATAAGGTGCCCTGCAGTGACAAGCGTTTCCTTGTTGGCAAGGGCTATCGCTTTCCCTGCCTTAATCGCCGCGACCGTCGGCCTGATTCCCACCATCCCGACAAGCGCCGTGACAAAAATCTCGCTCTCCGGCTGCACGGCCACTTCCGTCAGCCCTTCCATGCCGCAGACAATTCTTACATTCAGATCTGCCGTGCGCTCCCGTAAATCCCGCGCCGCATCCTCTTCATAAACACAGGCAAGCAGAGGCCTGAACTCGCGGATCTGCTCTTCTAACAGACGGATATTTCTCCCTGCCGCCAGCGCCGTCACCCTGATATCCTTCTGCTCCCTCACAATCGAAAGTGTCTGCGTGCCGATAGAACCCGTAGACCCCGATACTGCTATTTTTTTCATTGGTTCTCCTTTTTGCCTAAGGTGAAATCACGTTTACCGCAAGAAAATAAACGAGCGGAGCCGTAAAAATCACACTGTCAAAGCGATCTAAAATTCCCCCGTGTCCGGGAATCAGCGTCCCGTAATCCTTAATGTCATAATTCCGCTTGACGGCGGACGCCGCCAGGTCGCCGACCATGGAGACAAGCGCGCCTGCGGCGCAGATGCCTGCGAGAAAAAAAATCTGCTGTGGCGTCACCCCCATAGCTTCCCTGAATATGGTTCCGTACAGACCGGCGAGCAGCGCTGCGCCGAGCACGCCCCCGACGGCTCCCTCCACAGACTTTTTGGGGCTGAGCCGCGGAGACATCTTATGTTTCCCGAATTTCACGCCGACACAATACGCACAGGTATCGCATCCCCAGGAACACAGAAAGATCAGCCAGACGAGATAAGCCCCTGCGGGAAGCTCCCGTGTCCGGTATATGAACGACAGCATCACCGCCACATAAAAAACACCGAAAAACGCCGCCAGAATCTGCTCCGCCCGGTATTTCGGATAAGTAAAGACATACACCGCCATCACCAGCATCAGAAATCCCAGGACAAACACCATCGGATCCGGCAGAAAAGGAAAGCGCAGACCGGCATAATATACTCCGGCGGCGAGATAACCACTCACCCCCGGCGGCGCCTTTTCGATACCCAGAATACGATACAGCTCATACATGCCGATATAAGATATCAGCAGCGAGGCCGCTAAAAGGATATCTCCCCCGGCCGTAATCAGTCCCAACGCAATAATCACCAGCACAATCCCGCTCAACAGTCTTGTCTTAAACATGATTTCATCTCCCCACCGTTATTCTTCTCCGATCCCCCCGAATCTCCGATCCCTCTTATTATACGCCGCAATGGCCTGCTCTAATTCTTCTTTATGAAAATCCGGCCACGGAACATCCGTAAAATAAAATTCACTGTATGCGAGCTGCCAGAGAAGGTAGTTTGACAGCCTCTGCTCTCCGCTGGTCCGGATTAAAAGATCGGGATCCGGAATGTCCGCCGTGTCCAGATACCCCGCAAACAAAGACTCGTCAATCTCATCCGCCGTGTGGATTCCCGCCGCAATATCCGCGTGCATCCGGCGCATCGCCCTTACCATCTCATCCCGGCTCCCGTAATTAATGGCGATCTGCAGGTTCAGACCGTCATTTTTCGCGGAGGCGGACTCCAGCGCACGGATCTGCCCTCTGAATTTCTCACTCAGCACCGAAGTATCTCCGATCACGCGCACGCGCATATTATTTTTATCGGCGGTGCGGATGCAATTTTTCAGATAGCTCTCCAGAAGCTTCATCAGCGCGCGCACCTCGCCGTCGGGCCGGTTCCAGTTTTCCGTGGAAAACGCGTACATCGTCAGATATTTTACCCCGAGGTCATAGGCCGCCTGACACACCGTCTCCACATTCTTCGCGCCTACTGTGTGCCCGTAATTGCGCGGCATTCCCTTCGCCTTCGCCCATCTCCCGTTCCCGTCCAGAATAATCGCAATATGCTGCGGAATTTTCATCTTATGCCCCCATTCCATGATAGCGAAAATGAGGACACGCATTCCGTCATGTCCCCACACTCTTTGTTCCCGATATCTACGCCTCTAAACGGTCATAATCTCCTTTGTCTTCGCCTCCACGGCCTTGTCCACTTCCGCGATATACTTATCCGTCATCTTCTGCGTCTTCTCTTCGAGCTCCTTGATCTCATCCTCTGATACGTCTGCACTTTTCGCCAGCTTTTTAAAGGAGTCATTGGCATCACGGCGGATATTGCGGACCGCGACTTTCGCATTTTCACCCTTTTTCCTGATCTCCTTCGCCAGCTCTTTACGGCGTTCCTCGGTCAGCTCCGGAAACAGCAGACGGATCACCTTTCCGTCGTTTGTCGGATTAATCCCCAGATCCGATGTCAGGATCGCCTTCTCGATCTCTTTTACCATGGAAGGCTCCCAGGGCTGAATCTGAAGCATCCGCGGCTCCGGCACATTGACGTTTGCGACCTGCTGGATGGCGGTCGGGGCGCCGTAATAGTTTACCCGCAGTTTGTCAAGTACGTGCGGATTTGCGCGCCCCGCGCGGATACTGCCAAATTCATCCGCCAGATTTCCCATCGTCTTCTGCATCTTATTGTCATATTGAACCAGTCTCTCATCCATACGCTTTCCCCCTGCTTTTCCCAATCTCTCCTGTTTTCACACTGCCCGCTTCGCGTGTCTGCCCGGACAGGCATCGCCGGTAAATGCGGACTCCCGATTATCGGTTGTCCGGAACGTCCACAGTCACCTTCGTACCGTCGAAAGCTCCCGTCATCGCTTTTACTATGCTGTTTTCCCCGTTCAGTCCAAACACAAACATGGGCATTTTATTCTCCATGCACATGATGGAAGCAGTCAGATCAACCACCGCCAGTTTGCGGTCAATGACATCCCGGATCGAAATCTCATCATATTTTACGGCAGACGGATTTACCTTCGGATCGCTGTCGTATACACCGTCGATGGCTTTCGCCAGATAGACGCCGTCCGCTTCCATCTCGACCGCCCTTAAGACGATGCCGGTATCCGTCGAAAAGTAGGGATGTCCCGTCCCTCCCGCAAAGAAGACTACCATCCCTTTTTCAAAATATTTGTTCGCGCGGTCCTTCGAAAAAAGCTTTGTCATGGCGCCGCACTCAAACGGCGTCAAAATCTGCGTTTTCATTCCGATTGAACGAAAAATTTCGGAAACATAGATACAGTTCATAACCGTCGCCAGCATCCCGATCTGATCCGCTTTCGTCCGGTCAATCGTCCCGCTCGTCCTTCCCCTCCAGAAATTGCCGCCTCCGATCACAATGCCGACCTGTATGCCGGTCTCCGCGATCTGTTTTACCTGACGCGCAACATCTGTCACGGTCGCCTCGTCAAAACCGGTATGTTTCTTCCCCGCGAGGGCCTCCCCGCTCAGTTTCAGCAAAACCCGCCTCATATCCATCCTCCAGTATTATTCGGCTGCTCCCGATTCGGCTGCGCCGTCCGGCCCTTTCTTATTCTCAAACAGGCTCTGTACGTCGACATCAGAGTAGCACTGCGAGCAGAATCCTTCGATAACGGCGCCGTTATTGATCTGCACGGAACGGGATTTGATATTTCCCATAACGACAGCGGATGTATCGACCACCACCGGCCCCTGCACATCAATATCACCTTTGATTGCACCTGCAATAACCGCGGAAGCACTCGTCACATTTCCGATAATGACGGAGCCAAGGCCGATCTTGACGGTCCCGGTACTCACGACTTCTCCTTCCACCTGAGCCGCATCCGCAAAAAATTCGGACGTATTGCTGTTTCCGTTTACCACTCCTGTCACGGTCAGTTTTCCGTTGCATCCGACATTGCCGTTTACCTGTCCGCGGATATCGAGAGAACCCGCAGACATAATGTCGCCTTTGATCACGGTTCCCTCCGTGATGACGGAAACTTCATCCGTGTGTAATCTTTCCTGGTTCGTTACTGGTGTTGCTGCATTATCAGCCATTTTTTTCTCCTCCTGGGTTGATCTGTTTTTTGCATCCTGTGTATGTTCCCGCTCTTCGCCGTGCGGCGCCGTCTCCCTCGGGGACGCCGCCCCCCTTGCAGGCCTCTGGTCTGCTGCGGCAGGCACTGCGGGATTCGTCTGACGTCTGGCGGCCTGCATGACCGGCGTCTGCACCGGCAGGGGCTGTACCGGTTTTACGGATTTTACCTGTTCCAGAAGCCCGTCCAGCTTTGACAATTCGGATTCCACGTCAACTTCGCCTTCCAGCGTGTTGACAACCAGTTCTTCACTCTTTTTCTTCGTCTCCAGGTCTTCGTCTCCAGGTACCAGCTCATTGACTGCCTGTGAAAAGTCTTCCTTAAAGTCCTTGAAAAATCCCATGTTCTTTCCTCCGTTTATTTCTGGCTGCTCGTCCCCGCCATTTTCACATACTGAATAACCGATGTATCTTCGTCGACCGGCAGAATCTCGGCTCCCATCCCGCGAAGCGCTTCAATCAGCGGACGCACCGCCTCCACCGTCTCCGACTTATCCGCCGAGTCATGCAGAAGCACGACCGACGTCTTATATTTTACCACGGCATCCGAGACATTTGCAACAATCTCCTCCGCCGTATAGGATGCCGCCGCATCCCCCGCAGTGATATTCCAGTCAAAATAGACCGTTCCCTGCTCCTGTAAATACGAAATCAGACTGCTCATGGGCACATCGCTGATCTGGTTATTGCTGCCTCCCGGAAAACGGTAATACCGGCAGTCCGTCCCCGTCACTTCCTTCAGATAGCCCCGGAGCTTCTGATAATCTTCTGCAAACGCCTCCCTGGACTCATAGACCTCACTGTATTTGTTGGAATAAGAATGCATGCCGAGCGTATGCCCCTCATCCACAATTCTTTTGTACAGGTCCCTGGACGCCTCATCCTCTTTCCCCGTCACAAAAAAAGTTGCTTTTATATCGTATTCAGCCAGAATATCAAGAATCTCTGCAGTCCGCTCCGACGGCCCGTCGTCAAAAGTGAGATATACCCGGTGGCGGTCTTTCGCTCCCGCCTGATTGGCCAGGTCGTCCATCCCGGAAATCAGCGCCGCGCCCGTGCCGCCAATGCCTGCCTCTGCCTCGGTGCCGTCCCCTGGTCCCAGGCGCTCTCCCGCTCCCTGGTTGCCGTTTAAATATTCGCCTGCATCGCGCACTCCCGATCTGGACAGCACAAGGTTGTCCAGCTTTTTCTCAAGCGATATGGTTTTGACAAGCAGAAATAAAATCAGCAGCATCGACAGGATAATCCAGCCCGCTGTGATCCCGATGATCGCGGTTTT
>CANDFU010000109.1 GCA_947384095.1 uncultured Roseburia sp.
TTCAGCTCCTGTAAAAAAACCGTCAGAAGCACTCCGGTAAAACCATAGATAAAACAAAACGGCCCCGATGCAAAACCACGGTTTTTAAAATCCTTTTCTTTCAGTGTCGCAACCGTCGTCTCCGCCAGCCAAGCCAGAAACGAGTACGCAAAAAAAAGCATCGCTGTCTCATAAAATGTGTAATTCATGATTCTTTTATCCCTCGTATCTTTTTCTAACCTATATAATAAACCATACCGCAGCAGTACGGTCAAGAACAAAATGATTGCAAGTTTTTCGATGCTGTTTTACAATGAGAAAAAGAAAGACGCCGGACAGTGCAGAAATGAGGAATAAAATGAAGTATCCAGAATATTTACCGGAAAACGGAACGATCGGTTTTGTGGCGCCGTCCTTTGGCTGCAGCACGGAACCCTACAAAACAGCTTTTATAAACGCGCAGAAAAAACTGGCGGCGCTCGGACACCGGTTCGATCCCGGGCCGAATTGTTACGCCGGCTGCGGAATCGGCATCAGCAATACGCCGCAGGCGTGCGGAGCCGAGCTTACCGACTATTATTGCAGCAAAAGCAATGATATCTTAATCTCCTGCGGCGGCGGAGAGCTGATGTGTGAGACGATGGGCTTTGTCGACTTTGAACGGATCCGCGCGGCGGAACCCAAATGGTATATGGGATTTTCCGACAACACGAACATGACCTTTCTCCTGACGACACTCTGCGACACCGCCTCCATCTATGGTCCCTGCGCGCCCTCCTTCGGCATGGAACCGTGGCATAAGAGTATCGAAGACGCCTACCATCTGCTCCGCGGTGAAACAGACACGGTTTACGGATATCCGCTCTGGGAAAAAGAAGGGAAAAAAGATGAAGAACACCCGCTCGCGCCTTACCACACCACCGAAGATCGCAGGCTGCGTCTGCTTCTGCCCGGCCGGGAGATCACCGACGCCGCGCCGGGCAAAAACGCGCGCTTACAGGGCCGCCTGATCGGCGGCTGCATGGACTGTCTTGTCAATCTCCTCGGAACAAAATATGACAGGGTGACAGAATTTACAGAACGCTACCGCGACGACGGCATTCTCTGGTTTCTCGAATCCTGTGATCTCAATGTCATGTCCATCCGCCGGGCCGTCTGGCAGATGAAAAACGCAGGCTGGTTTTCCCATGTGAACGGTTTTCTGATCGGCAGGCCTCTCGTGTACGGCCAGGAAATGATGGGGCTTGATCACTGCCATGCGGTCTCTGATCTGCTGCGGGATCTCAATGTCCCGGTTGTCATGGATGTGGATTTAGGCCATCTGCCCCCGATGATGCCGCTGATCTGCGGCAGTTACGCAACGGCGGAGATCACGGGAAACGACATCTGCATCAAAATGAGATGACTTCTTTGTTTTATCCCATACCGGCGCCGATACAGAGTCCGCGGCAAAGCGCGGACTCCCGATGAGAGGCCGTCACACCTTCCACAGCCGGATTATTCCACACTCTTGAGCGCTTCCACCGGATCAATCCCGTCTAAGGACCGGTTCGTGATCAGATCCACCACCAGGGCAAACCCAAAAGACATAGCCGCAGAGATGACAAAGCTTATACCGTGCAGCGACACCTCCAGATAAATGGACGGCATATTTAAAATATAAGTCAGCGTACCGGCAAACACATATCCGAGCGGCAATCCCAGGACAATCCCGATCACAGTCAGAATCAGCGTCTCCTTATTGACGTACAGATGTACCTCGCTGTCATAAAAACCGAGCACCTTTATCGTCGCAAGCTCCCTGCAGCGCTCAGAGATATTGGTGGAGGAAAGCGTAAACAACACGACAAACGCCAGGCTTGCCGCCATAATAATCACGACATAGACAACCATATTGATCAATGCAAACGCCTTGGAAAAATCATCTTTCAGCTCTTTCGTGCTCACCGCGGAAAGCACCCCTTCTCTCGCCCCCAGTTCGTCCGCATATGCGATGGGATCCGCAATCTCCTCCGGCAGATTGACCAGTACGCCATTGGGTTCATACTCCCAGGACAGCGATTCATAGAGCGCCTTCGAAATATAAACATTATTTCCCAGATAATTTTTTACGATTCCGGAGACAGGAAATGTTTCTTTCCTCAGCGATAAATCCTGAACTGACACCATATCCCCAGCTCCAAAACCGAGGACATTCGCCGCATTTCTCGTCACATAGATTCCGGCGTCATCCATCTGCACCGCCTCCCCCGAAATCATTTCCAGCGAAAGATAGCGATCCAGCGGTACGTCTTCCGGAATCACAAACATCTGTACCTTTTCCTCGTCTCCCTCCGGATTGATCAGCTTCACCGACGCGATCTGCAGATTGAGATAGTCGGCTCCCGGCTCCATATAAGAGAGCAGCTTTTCATTGTCGTCCCCGGTACTGACCGCCATCAGATCATACCGATACGTCTGCTCGTACTGCCGGGGCATCAGATCCGTCACCGAATCCTTCACCGCAAAGCCAAACAAAAGCAGCGCCATGCATCCCATAATCCCGGCGATCGTCATAAACAGGCGCTTTTTGTACCGGAACAGATTGCGCGCCGTCACTTTATTTAAGAAGGATAAGCGCTTCCAGAGCGGCGTCACATATTCCAGAAATACCCTGGAACCGGAGCGCGGCGCTTTGGGCCGCATCAGCTCCGCCGGCATGGAACGAAGCTCCGCAAAGCAGGCCGCCGCCGTAGCGCCGACAATCCCCAGCACGAACAGTCCCATCCCGCCGATACCATAAAAAGAATCAAACCGGAGCGGATAGTCCGGAAGCAGATACATTGTCCGGAAAAAAACAAAAATAATTTTTGGCAGAACAACAAATCCGCCGATATCACCCAGAATCCCCCCGGCCAGACAGGCCAGACACGCATACGTCAGATATTTTCTGCGGATTTCCTTATCCGTAAACCCCAGCGCCTTGTAGGTGCCGATCAGTCCCCTGTCCTCCTCAACCATGCGCGTGATCGTTGTAAGGCTGATTAAAACCGCCACGACAAAGAATACGGCCGGAAACACCGTCCCCAGAGCCTCAATCGAATCCGCGTCGCTTCCGACGTTTGCATATCCGCTCAGGGAGCTACGGTCCTGTACATACCATTGTGTCAGATCAATCTCCGCCAGTCCGTCCCTGGCCTCCCTTATCTTCTCCGCCGCTTCCGCCTTGTCCGACTCGTATTTTTTCTTTTCTTCCAGAAGCTCACGCTCACCGTCTTTTAGTTTCTCCCGGTTCTCCTCAATCTCAGCCTTTCCATCCGCAATCTGCCGTTCTGCCTCTTCTTCCTGTTCTGCCAGTTCTGCTTCGCCGTCATCAAGCCTTTTTCTGTTGTCCTCCAGTTCGGCAGACCCGTTCGCCGCCTGCTCTTTTCCATAAATCAGCTGTGCTTCACTTTCCTCAATCTGTCTTTGCGCCTCCGCAAACTGTGCGCCGGCAGCCGCCTCCTGTTCCGAAATCTGCGCCTCCTGCTCGCCCGACACCACCCCCGCAGCGTCAAGCTGCCCCAGACCAAGCGCAAGCTTCGGCAGCTCTGTCCCAAGCGACTGTAGCTGCGCCTTCTGAGCGGTGAGCGCTTCCGTCTGCGCCTCATAATCCGCTGCTCCCGGGTCAAGCATCATGATCTGGTAATCGATTCCCTGGACGGCTGCCTCCGCCACGGGCAGGAATGCTCCCAGAAAAGCTTCCTGCGCAAAAGCGCATGTTCCCGCAACAGCGGCTTCGGCAGCTTCGGCAGCCGTAAGCTCCGCTTCCAGTTCCTCCCTGATCTGCGCATACTCTGAAGCCGACGGTTCCGTCGCCGCAAGCTCCTTTTGTAACTGCGCCGCTCTCGCCTGTGCCCGCACCGCCGGGGCGTACGCATCCCCCGCCGTCTGTCTTAAAAGCTCCCACTCCCTTTCCGGCCATGCACCGCCAAACTGTTCTTTTACCTGCTGAAACTGCACCGTAAGTTCTCCGAGTGCAGCCTGCGTCTCTGCGCGGCTGCCCGCAAGCGCCCCGCGCGCCGATGCGAACTGCTCCGCCGCCCTGTCGCGCTCTGCTGCAAGTGTCTTTTTTGCCTCCGCGAGTTCTGCCTCCCCGGCATTCAATTCCTTTTCCGCCTCTGTGAGCTGCGTCTGCGCCTCCGCGAGCTGCCTGCGGCCTTCGGAAAGCGCCTCCCTTGCCTCTGCAAACTCGCGCTTTGCCTCTTTTTCTTTCCCGAGAAGCTCACGCTCCGCCGAGAGCAGCTCCTCTCTGCCCTCAGAAAGCTCACGCTCCGCGTCGGAAAACGCAGCCTCTGCCTCCGCAAGCCGGTCGTTTATCTCCGCTTCCGCTTCCCCGATCTCACGTTCCGCTTCCCCGATGACCTCGTCATAACGCGCCTGCTCACGCTGCCCTTTCACCTGCTCTTCAATCCGGCGCACCATTCGGCCAGCCAGCTCCTCATACGCGTCAGAATAACAGAACAATTCACTGCTGCCCGCAAGCTGCAAATAAACTGCCGTGTACACCTCACTCTCTACCGCCTCCGGACGCACAAAAAACGTATAATCCGTCGACGCCGCAGCGCGGAACGAAACAGAGCCGCTGGGATTGTTAATGTCCGCCGCATCTGTCACAACACCCGTGATCGTATATACCGTATTTGGAAAGTGAAACTGCATCCCGCTCTCTTCCTCGTCGTCACCTGCAGCTTCCTCCTGCTCTTCTTCAATCGTCAGCGTATCTCCGATGGCCTTTCCCGATTCCTGTATATATTTTTCCGTCACGGCAATCTCGTCCGATCGCCCGGGAAGCTTCCCCGCGCACAGATACGGAATATTCATCCCGCCCAGCGTCTTTACCTCAGCCGTCGCATTCTTTTCCCCGATCTTCGTATGTACCGTCTCGCTATAAGCCCCCTGAGCGGCTTCAATGCCCTCCATCCCGCCCAGCGCCGCCACATCTTCGTCCGTCAGCCCCAGCGTCGAGACAACGCAGATATCAAACAGCTTCTGCTCATCAAAAAATGTATCTGCCGCACTGCGCAGGTCGACACAGGCCGCCGTAAGTCCCGTGAGCATTGTCACGCCCAGCGCCGTAATCAGCACTATCGAAAAAAACCTCTTTTTCCCGTTCCGGATGGAACGCCAGACATCCTTATTGTAAGCCTTTTTCACTCGAACCCTCCAAAATTACCACTCGATCTCCGCAATCGGAACCGGGCACGCATTTTTTGCAACCTCCGTCACCTTTCCGCTTTTAAAACGGATAAGGCGGTCCGCCATCGGCGCCAGCGCCGAGTTATGCGTGATCAGAAGCACCGTGATCTTTTCTCTGCGGCAGGTATCCTGTAAAAGCTGCAGAATCTGCTTTCCCGTATTATAATCCAGCGCACCTGTCGGCTCGTCGCACAAGAGCAGCTTGGGATTTTTCGCAAGAGCACGCGCAATCGACACTCTCTGCTGCTCTCCGCCGGAGAGCTGGGCCGGAAAATTGCCCTTTCTCCCGGAAAGCCCTACCTTATCAAGCGTCTCTGAAGCATCCAGTGAATTTTTACACACCTGCGCCGCCAGCTCGACATTCTCAAGCGCCGTCAGGTTCGGCACAAGATTGTAAAACTGAAACACAAAACCGATATCCGTGCGCCGGTATCCGACAAGCTGCTTTTTGTTATAACGGGTGATATCACTGCCGTCCACCAGAATCTGCCCCGAAGTCGGAACGTCCATCCCTCCCAGGATATTCAGTGCAGTCGTCTTCCCCGCACCGGATGAACCTAAAATTACTGCCAGTTCCCCCCGTTCAACGGCAAACTGCGCATCGTCCAGCGCCCGGATCACATTTTCTCCCGTCCGGTATTCCTTCACGATGTGATTAAATTCAATATATGCCATACATACTTCCAGTCCTTTCCCCAGACAATCCTTTTTCTTTCTAAGTATATCCCCGATAAAACAGACTCATCAATCAACAATCCGTAACCAAATGTTGAGTTTTGCAAACAACACGCTGTCGTGTTATAATACAGGACGACGTCAGGGATACTGACCGCAATCATTCGAAAGGCATGTGAATCCATCTATGAAAAAACAACCGCAGATCACGGAACAGACGAAGGCAAATCTCTGTACTGCCTTCTGGAAGCTCTATACCGAAAAACCGATTGAAAAAATCTCCGTCAAAGAAATCACCGGGCTCGCCGGTTATAACCGCGGCACATTTTATCTGTATTACAAAGATGTCTATGATATGTTTTCCCAGATCGAGGATGACTTGCTGTGTAAGATCCAGTCCGTGCTGGAAGAATCCTTAAGGACAAATGAAACCTTTGATCTCTCGAG
>CANDFU010000110.1 GCA_947384095.1 uncultured Roseburia sp.
GTAGGGGCCGTCACGCTTGGCCCTGCGGCGGGAGCGATTCTGGGCGGCGTGTTTGGCGCCACCAGTTTTATCCAGTGTTTTGGAATGAGCGCCCTGGGAACGGTCCTTCTTGGGGTAAATCCGTTTTTTACGTTTCTGGTGTGTGTGCCCACCCGCATTCTGGAAGGGCTGCTCACGGGCTTATTATACCGTGGGCTCCGGAAGGCAAAGGTGCCGGGCGGCGTGTCCGTGACGGTGGCCAGTCTCTGTTGTCCGGTCTTAAACACGGTATTTTTTATGGGGGCAATGGTAACACTGTTTGCAGAGACCATGCGCGAGCAGTATGGGATGACGAAGGTGATTCCGTTTATCGTGGCGTCCGTGGGGGTAAACGGCGCGGTAGAGGCGGCTGCCTGTTTTGTTATCGGAGCGGGAGTTACGCTTGCATTAAAAAAAGCGCTGCGGTATCATTAGAGGCAGGGAGGATTCACGCGGCATGAAACAACAGACAGAGAAAAAAAATATTATGGACTATGACACTGTCCGCCTCGACGAAGAAGCGTCTGCAGTTGTCATTCTTGATCAGACCAGGCTGCCCGGCGTGATCGAAGAGATCTCGCTGCGGTCGGCAGAGGAACTGTATGAGGCGATCTATCTCCTGAAAGTCAGGGGGGCGCCCGCCATCGGCGTGGCTGCGGCGTTTGGAATCTATGTGCTGGCAAAGCAGATTGAAGCTCTGGATCCGGATGCATTCTACCGGGAGTTTACAAGGCTTAAGGAATATCTGGAGTCCGCCAGGCCGACGGCCGTCAATTTAAGCTGGGCATTAAACCGGATGCAGCGCGTCGCCTTCTCCCACAGGGGGAAAGCAACCGTGGACGTCGTCGCACATCTGAAAGAGGAGGCCGTGGCGATCTGGCAGGAAGATATTGATGTCTGTAAAAAAATCGGAGAATACGGCCTTTCGCTGGTAAAGCCGGGAGACGGAATCCTTACACACTGTAACGCGGGCCAGCTGGCCACGAGCAGATACGGGACGGCGACCGCTCCGATCTATCTGGGGCAGGAGCGCGGGTATCATTTCCGGGTATTTGCGGACGAGACACGGCCGCTTCTCCAGGGGGCGCGGCTGACGGCATATGAACTGATGGCGTCCGGTGTGGATGTGACGCTGATCTGCGACAATATGTCGGGGGCGGTGATGAAAAACGGCTGGGTTGACGCGGTTTTTGTGGGGTGCGACCGTGTTGCGGCAAACGGGGATACCGCGAATAAAATCGGTACTTCCGTCGTGGCGGCGGTTGCGAAATACTACGGAATCCCGGTGTATGTCTGCGCGCCGACGTCCACGATTGATCCGGACACGCCGGACGGCGCGGCAATCCGGATTGAACAGCGCCCGGCGGAGGAAGTGACGGAAATGTGGTATCGCAGACGCATGGCGCCGGAGGGCGTTAAGGTTTACAATCCGGCCTTTGATGTCACGGATCATGCGCTGATAGCCGGGATTGTCACGGAGTATGGTATTGCGCGGGCGCCATATGAGATTTCGCTTGCGAAGCTCAAAGGCATGGCGGAATGATCCGGGAGCGCCGCACAGGACGGGATCATACAGAATCAGTATAAAACAGAACAGAAAAAGGAGGGCACGAAAATGCCGGAAAACAGTAACTGCAGCGGCGCCTCCACCTGCTCGAGAGAGAGCTGTGAGGGGTGTTCTGGTAACCAGAAAGGAAGTGGAGGCGGCATCGCAAAAGAGCCGATGAACGCATTTTCCAATATCAGAAAAGTAATCGGCATCGTCAGTGGAAAGGGAGGTGTCGGCAAATCTTTTGTGACGGCTTCTCTGGCCTGTGCAATGCGCGCAGCCGGTCATAAGGTGGGCATTCTGGACGCCGATATCACGGGGCCGTCCATTCCGAAAATGTTCGGCGTCCACGGAAAGGTATGCGGCGGGGAACAGGGAATGATACCGATGGAGGCGGATAACGGCATAAAGCTGATGTCCATCAACCTGCTCTTAGACGACGAGGAAGCGCCTGTCATCTGGCGGGGGCCCGTGATTGCCGGTGTTGTGAAACAGTTCTGGAACGAGACGGCATGGGGAGAGCTTGACGAACTGATTGTGGACATGCCTCCGGGAACCGGGGATGTGCCGCTGACGGTGTTTCAGTCTCTTCCGGTGGACGGTATTGTAATTGTGACGTCTCCGCAGGAGCTGGTGCAGATGATTGTGAAAAAGGCTTATCATATGGCGGAGATGATGCAGATCCCCGTGCTGGGGATTGTGGAAAATTTCAGTTATTTAAAATGCCCGGACTGCGGGAAAGAGATCAGGCTGTTTGGCGAGAGCAGGATTGATGCTGTCGCGCAGGAGCTGAAGATTCCGGTTCTGGCAAAAATACCGCTTGATCCCGACTATGCGCAGAAAGCAGACAGCGGCGCCATCGCCGGAGTGCGGCATTCGTATCTGGACGCTGCGGCGGAGCAGATAAAGAGCATAAAGTAGGTGAGGAGCCGGGTTATTTCGAGTATCGCGATAGCCCGGCTTTAGAGCGTTGGAGGGGTTGGGATGCGAAGTGCGAGGGCGATGGCCCACAGAAGAGCAAAAGACATCAAAAATGATGTGAAGCAGCTCAAAAAGGAACTTATAAGCGCGGGCTGCGAAAAGGGCATGGTAAACGAGGCCGTGAAGGAGTTTGGGGAAGTTCTGGAGCTGGGAGGAAGCGTCGGGACGGCGTACCGTGAGGCGAGGGAACATCTCGGCCGTGCGAGCGCGGCGATCGGGGTTATTCTGAAATGCATGGAGGAAAGAGATCCTGCGGAGGTACGGGACTATCTCGAGGGGCTGGCCGTCGAGCTGGAACAGGGGTGCCACGAGTGCCTGATCCAGAGCGACGATCAGGACTATCTGTCTTCCGTCCGGTGCTTAAAGCGGATGACGTCAGAAGGGGCGCAGTCGGACCGCGGGGGTATGGCTTTTGTCATGCTGCGCAGCGAGCTGGAAAATATCGGGGCGGTGCTTGCCGATGTTCTTGGTTTTGGCGTGCCGGATTTCTTTGCGCTGGCTTATTTTTTCCGGAGGGGAGATAAGGACAGCCTAAAGGAGATGGAGAATGAACAGAGGAATACATATGTGCTTGCATTTACAAAAGAACATTTTCTGGACGCTTTTTTAAAAGAGTGCGGCCGGGCCGGCGTGGGAGCGCGGGTACAGGAGATGATCCGCAGACATATTTACGGAGAGCAGGTCGGGCAGGAGCAGTGAAAAGCAGATGAACGGAGGAAAACGAACATGAAAACGGAGTGGATACTGGACGTCATTTATATGGGATTGGACGATCCTGCCTATGCGGCGGACGTAGCGTCGCTGGAAAAACAGATCGCAACACTGGAACAGGAGGTGTATCGTGCGGGCGATATGGGAGATAAAGAGGCGGTGGAAGTGCTTCTTGCGCCCATGGAGGAGATGGAGAGGCTTTTCCGTCAGCTCGGCCTGTACTTAGGACTGCGCCAGTCGGTCGACACGGAGGACGGCGACATTATGGCGGCAACCAACCGTCTGCGCAGGATAATGGCGAAAGCGGCTCCGGTGCAGTCGGCGGCAAAAAAAGCACTGGCCGGGATACCGGATGTCGACGCGCTGGCAGAGGAGAGCGGGATTGTGCGCGCCTATTCTTTCCTGTTAAAGGAAAATCAGAAGGAGGCGCGTCATCTTCTGGACGATGCGGTGGAAGAAATGATCTCGTCGATGAACATGACGGGCGGTGCGGCCTGGGGACAGTTGTCCTCATTTCTGATGTCGACGCTCGCGGTGGATTACAAAGGGGAGACGTCAACGCTGTCTGAGATACGGAATCTGGCATACAGCCCCGACGGGGAGATCCGCAGGGCGGCTTATGAGGCGGAGCTTGCGGCTTACCACAAGATTGAGGATGCGATGGCGTTTTCCATGAATCACATTAAGGCACAGGTTGCAATGCTGTGTGAGAAAAGAGGGTATGCGTCGCCGCTTGCGATGACGCTTGCGGAGGCAAGGATGAGCCGCGGGACGCTCGACGCAATGCTCGGCGCGATCGAGGAATATCTGCCGGTATTCCGCAGATACCTGAAAAAGAAAGGCGAGGCGCTGGGACATGCAGACGGGCTGCCCTGGTATGAATTGTTTGCGCCGCTGGGGGAGGCGGGTACGACTTATTCCCTCGCGGAAGCGAAGCGGTATCTGTTGAACAGCTTTGTACAGTTTACGCCCGATATGGCGGATCTGATGGCGGAGGCGTTCGACGAAGGATGGATTGATTTTTATCCCAGAAAAGGCAAGGAAGGAGGCGCTTTCTGCGCCGGTGTGCCGGGGCTTAAGCAGAGCCGTATTCTGACGAACTATGACGGTAATTTCGGGTCGATCGGGACGCTGGCACATGAACTCGGCCATGCCTATCATAACCGGCAGCTTGAGGGACAGCGGCCGATGAACCAGGATTATCCGATGCCGGTTGCGGAGACGGCCTCCACATTCAACGAAATACATCTGGTCAGATCGGCATTAAAGGACGCGGAAGGCGCAGAGCGCATACGGCTTCTGGAAAATGATCTGATGGAGCGGACGCAGTGCATTGTGGACATCTATTCCCGCTATCTGTTTGAGACGGCCGTTTTTGAGCAGGGGCAGGAAACGTTTCTGATGGCGGCGGATTTGAAAAAGCTGATGACGGAGGCCCAGAAGAAGGCGTATGGGGAGGGGCTTGACGCAGATTATCTGCACCCTTATATGTGGGCCTGCAAGAGCCATTATTACAGCGAGGAGCTGAGTTTTTATAATTTTCCATATGCGTTCGGCGCCCTGTTTGCAATCGGTCTTTATGGTCTGTTTCAGAAAGAAGGAGAAGGCTTTGTACCAAAATACAAGGCGATGCTGGCGGCGACGCCGTGCTGCAGTGTGGAGGATGCCGGGGCGATGATGGGCGTGGATCTTGAGGACGCGGCATTCTGGAGAGAGGGACTTGCGCAGATTGCGGATATGGTCGAAGAGTTCTGTGATCTGGTGTGACAGGCGGGGGATAAAGGAGAGAAAAATGGATTTTTTAAAAGATCCGAAGAAAAAGAAGCAGTTCTGCTACAGTTACGGGGCGTTTGTACTCAACGGAATGCTGGCGCTCTCCATCGGTTCGCTGCTCCCGTTTGTACGGGACGCGCGGGGGCTGGATTATGCGTTCTGCGGCCTGATCGTCAGTCTGCATTCGGTCGGAAATCTGATCTCAAGCTTTGCGGCGGGAACGCTGCCCGTCTGGATCGGAAGGAAAAAGAGTATCCTGATGTTTAATTTCTTTTATGCCTTTTCCTATCTTCTGCTGATTTTTGGCCGGGGAAGACTGGGACTGGCGCTGGCGTTTACAATGACGGGGCTGGCCAGAGGGGCGACGAGCAATTTCTGTAATACGGTGATCAACCGTCTTGCGCCGGGAAAGGCCTCGATTATCAACGGTCTGCACGCAATGTTTTCGATCGGCGCGTTCTTTTTTCCGATCTTCCTGATGATCCTGACTGCGCGGGATGCAGGGCGGTGGACGTATGCCTGCTGGTTTCTGGCGGCGATGGGGGTGGTAAGCTGGCTTCTGTATTTTGGAATGCCGGAAGAAGAGAGCGGTCCCGGCGAGAAAAAGGGCGCGGGAAGCGGTTTCGGATTTTTTAAGGAACCGCTGTTTCTGCTGTGTACGGGGACATTGTTTTTTTATCTCTGTGCGGAGCAGGGCGTGATCGGCTGGATGATCACTTATTTTAAGGATACGGGCCTTCTGAATGCCTCGCTGTCACAGATTACGGCGAGCATTCTCTGGGTCATGATTCTGGCGGGCAGACTGACGACGGCATGGCTTTCCACAAAGGTGCCAAAGGGTAAGCTTCTTCTTCTGATGGGGCTGGGACTGGTATTCTTTTTCTTCCTGCTGATTTCCAGTACGGATACGGTGTGGATTGTGGCCGGCATTCTTGGATTCGGGTACAGTATGGCGGGGGTTTACCCTACGACGGTTTCTTTTGCCGGAGCGATTATCGAGAAATATGCGGTTGCGTGGAGCTTTATGCTGACGATGGCGAGCATCGGGTCGATTGTCATGCCGTCCGTGATCGGAAAGATCGCGGAGACCACAGGCATTTTTGCAGGAATGAGTTCGATTATGGCCGTTCTTTTTGTGGATATGGCGTTTATCATCGGACTGGTCGCCTATACGAAAAAATACCCGGAAAACAGGCCGGGACAGGGGGAAATATATGAAGACAGAAAAAAATCAGAGATGGATTTTTAACGAAGAAATCACCGCGGAGGATTGTG
>CANDFU010000111.1 GCA_947384095.1 uncultured Roseburia sp.
CAGCGTACCCCGGTCTCCCCAGAAAATATTTTTCAAAAACGCCTCCCTCCGGCCGGCATCCGCCGTCCGGTCTGACCTGTTGTTCTATCCTATGCCGTGGACCGGAAAAGTGTTCCGGTATTTTTACCGGCTGGCCGTTTCCGTATGAAACAGTTTCTTCCATGGACTGATACAACAGAAACTTAAGACAGCTCCCGCCGCCGCAATCAGACACCAGCTCAGCAGCGTAAACCGCCAGCCCAGGCCTTCAGACAGCCCGGCAATCCCATAGGCTGAGATGGCGCTTCCTATATAGGTACAGGCGTTCAGCACGCCGGAAACTGTAGAAACATTTCCCTGTTCTTTGAAAAAAGGAGGAACCATACAGATCAGAATCAGATTTACCCCGTGCATGCACCCGGTGAGCAGGGCGGAGAGAAATACGGAAACCGCTGCGTTCTGTCCCGAAAAAAAATACAAGAAAAGCGCCAGGAACGCCCCCGCAGTAAACAGCACCCCCGCACTAAGAGGCGGCCGGCAGAAAAGCTTCCTGTATAAAACCGACGCCGCCTGAAAACAGACGATACCGAAAACCGGGAGCGTCACCCCTGTCAGAATCGAGACAAGGCTGCTTAGCTGATACGTTTCCGAAATATAAGAGGGCATCCAGGTCGTCACGCCGTCACGCAACGCACCCTGAAGCATGATCGCTCCCATAATGCCCGCCATCAGCGGCTGAAACAGCCCTCCTCCCCGGACACTCTTTTCTTCTCCGGCACACGCCCTCTTAACCGGAGGGACATCCGGCGCACATCCGGCCCAGACGACGGCCATCAGTCCCGCTGCCACCGCCGAAAACCAGAAAACCGCCTTCCAGCGAAACAGCGCGATGACCGGAGGAGAGAGCAGATAAACCACGACCGTGCCGACGGAACTGCCGCAGGATACCCTGACCGCAGCTTTTGAATATTCCACCTCGTCGAAAAGGTTCGTCATCAGCCGTACAATCGGAGGCCATAAAAATGCCTGCGCAAAACCGTTGATCCCCCAGACGAGCGTCATCTGCCACGCCGCAACACAGAACGGCAGCAGCAGATTCATCGCGGCAGTTGTCACGAGCCCTGCAGAAACCAGCTTTTTCGGAGAAGCATGGTCTCCCCATATCCCGCTGACGACCTGACCGATGCCGTATGTGATAAAACTGCCCGTAAGAGCCAGGGAGAGCTGGTTCCTGGACATACCGGATATGCTTTCCAGCTCAGCGACAATGGCGCCATAATTGATCCGTGTAATATAGCTGACCATGTAGGTCAGCGTAAACAACATGACCATCCCTCTGGTCTTCTGACTTCTACAGACAGAACTCATACGAGACTTTTCCCCTCCCATTCCCTGTCGGGCGCAACGCCAAGCAGTCTGGCCACGGTCGGAGCTATATCCAGGATCCCGGCCCCTTCTATTTTAGAACCGGGCATAAAACCATCGCCCCTGAAAAGAATCGGAATCGTCAGATCTTCCGGCAGATCAGTGCCGTGAGATCTCTCATGGCCGCCGTGATCAGCCGTGACAGCCACCGTATATCCAGGCAGCGCGGCAGTGATTTCCGCGATATTTTTCCAGCTCTTCCCCACCGCATCCAGATATTCCTGTCCCATCCAGCCATACCTGTGGCCTGTATCATCCACATTTCCCAGATAGAGAAACGCAAAATCCACATCCTCTTCCTTAAGGCACGCAATCGCCGCGCGGGTCACTTTCTCGTTCGCAGGCCCATATCCCAGGTAATCGCCGCTGCAAAAATAAGAAAAAGCGAGAGAGCCCGGACGTGAAAGATCCCGCAGCGGCTCCCAGTTATAAAAAAAAGCACATTTTTTCCCGGCCCTCACAAGCACTTCACACAGGCCGTTCACGGGCCTCACCTGCGGCGCATATGTATTGGTGGTTGTACCATGGCGCCCCGGATCCACGCTGTGAAACAGGGACATATGGCAGGGCAGCGTCACCGACGGCATCACTGTAACCGCATCCAGGGCACAGGCGGATTTTCCCATCATCTCCTGCGCTTCCGGCACGCCTTCCAGCGATTCCGGCCGCATCCCGTCCACCAGAATCAACAAAACTTTCACTACAGACTACCTCCTTTTTACCGGCTTATCCGATATATGCCGCTGATGCGGCGCACGGGGCGCGGCGGGCAGGGGAAGATGGCTCTTCCCTGCCCCATTTATGCTTATAATCGCGCGTCAAACAGACCGCAGAAGCTGTCGATCGGATCCTTTCCTTTAAAAGCGCCGGGCCCGGCCATCAGATCTTCCACCAGCGCGTCAAATGTATCTTCCCTGGCATCGTATGTATTGATATACGTTCTGGCCTGTGGAATATCTGCAAGCATCGTCGGCTGTCCGCAGCCGATCACCACGACCGGAAGTTCAAAGACATACCACGGAATCTCTCCGCCGCCCTTTGACATGCCAAAAGCCGGCCTCCCGCTCGCGACGTCGCAGAGCGTAATCACGAGATCCATGTCTTTCACAAAATCCGCAATGGCATTTTTCCCTGCAAAATACAGATTCAGACTCGGTTTCTCACCCGCCGCAACCTGTCTGCGCATCACATCCAGCGGGCTCTCATAGACGAAAGCGTCAAATCCCTTTGCGCAGAGCTTTTCTTTTAACAATTCCGCCGGGTTACTGCCTCCTGCCATTCCCATGGCCTTCATCAGAAACGACATCGGCCCGTCCGCTGCTTTTACATGGACGATCATAATCCTTTTGTATTTGTCCGGCGTCATCGGCAGCACGTCCGCATCTTTATATTTCACGAGCGTGATGCAGTCCCTGCTGATGGTCTTATGCATCTCCTTATACTCCGCCCTGCCCAGAACCGACGACAGAACCTCTTCTCCCGGAACAAGGTCTTCTTTTTTCTTCCGATGAAGGCCCATGTGCGCTTTTAACCCCAGAATACGCATCAGCGCTTCCTCCATGCGCTCCTCGCTGATAACCCCGTTCTGATATGCCGCAAGCATGGTGTGATAATCTTCATCCGGATCGTTGAAGAAAAGGAACATATCGCAGCCTGCATTGATTGTGCGCGGAAGCATCTCGGCACGTTTCATCCGGTCCGTCATACCAACCATGTGCGAGGCATCCGTCACGACCATGCCGTTAAATCCGAGCTTGGCGCGCAGCAGTCCCTGCATGATCTCCGGGCTTAACGTGGCCGGCATCATCTCGTCATCCGTAAGATCGGGGTTGATCGCCCGTGCCACCTTCGGCAGCATGATGTGCCCCGCCATGATCGCGTCCAGATCATTTTCAATCAGTGTCCGGTATACCTTTCCATATGTCTCGTCCCATTCACGCTCATCAAAATAATTCACATTGTTGGACAGATGCGCGTCCCTGAAATCCTGTCCGTTTCCCGGAAAATGCTTCGCCGCGCAGGCAAAACCCGGATTCTCATGCGCTCCGTTCAGATACGCGGCGCTCATCCCCGCCACACGCCCGGGATCATTTCCGAAGGCCCGCCCCACAACCTCCGTATTCTCCCAGTTGTAAAGGATATCGCAGACAGGTGCAAATGCCATATTGCAGCCGATCGCAGCCGCCTCCTCATTTGACATCTTTCCGAGTGCATATGCATATTCCTCTTTGCCCGTCGCCCCGATCTTTACGCCGGAACCGATCGGCGTTCCGTCCGCGCACGCCCCGTTGCCGCCGGCCTCCGTATTGCATGCAATAAAAACCGGGACTTTCGCATATTTCTGAAGAATCCGGTTCTGATCCTGTACCGCTTTCCCGGGCGCCGGATTGTAGCGGCATCCCCCGAGATGGTATTTTTCCATCAGCTCTTTTAAGTAAGCCTCGTCCATGGACGCCGTGAGCTGAAAGAAAAGCTGTCCGACTTTCTCTTCCGGGCTCATGCCCGCAATCGTATCTTTCACCCACCCGATATCTTCATCCGACAGATAATAAGGCCTTGCCTTTAAATCAACCATACCACTCCTCCTCCTTCTGTTTAAAAGATACTTTTATTATAGAGGAAATTCTGATTTTCGACAACCTCGTTTTCGGGGTAAGTGTTCTGTTTTTTCAGCCTTTACCGGGGGAATCGGCCACGCCGTCCAGATCTGACACGACACGCTGGATATGCATCGCAAGATATCCGATCTCCACCTCCCCCAGCGGACGCTTTAAATAACACTCCAGATGTCCGCAGACAATCGAAGCAAGGCGGAACGCATCCGGAAATGTTTTCGCCATATAATCATTCATATTCAGCTTAATCGTCTCCCCGCCCAGCGCACGGGCCGCCATATAACGGACATGGTTCATCAGGCGGTTGTAGGAGAGCGACATGACGTCGATCTCCTTCCCCGTCTCTTCCTCCACAAGCTGGATGCATTCCCTGACGGTCCCCGCAATCTGCATGGAAAGGGCCACATTCTCATTTTCGATGGCCGAGTGGATATGGAGGGCGATATACCCGACCTCATGCTCGTCGATACAGACTCCGAGCCGTTCCATAAGAATCGGACGGATATACTCCGCCGTCTTATATTCCATATGAAACAGGGCGCGGATATCTCCCGTCAGGGGATTGCTGATCTGTTCATTGTTCCGGATCCGCTTCACCGCAAATGCGATATGATCCGCCATCGGAAAAAGGATGCTCCGGTCGATCCGTCCAAAAACCCGTTCACTCTCCTTTAGCACCGCTTCGGCGATCTCCAAAAAAACCGGATCGATTCCTTTCACCAGTTCCATCGCACTTCCCCGCCCGGTTTTTTCCTGCAGGGAATAGACGGTACAGCCGCCGGGAATCTCTATTCTCTCACTCACCTTTTTTCCGAATCCGACTCCCTTTCCGATCAGAAGATACTCCCGGTTATCCTCCATCCCGATGGCAATTACCGTATTGTGATTCAACGCCTTCTTTACTCTGAACATATCCCCTTTATCCCTCTATCCCCCGCAAATCCGGCGGTTATTCTTCATACGTATCAATCGCAAACAATGCTTCCCCCGTCCTGACGGGGCCGTTTACAAGCAGACGGATTTTCTGCCGGTCAGAAAGCGCCGTACAAAGGACAGGCGATGCGAGCGACGGAGCGTGCTCCTTTAAAAATGCCAGATCCATCTTCATCAGCGGGTCTCCCTTCTTTACCTTATCCCCGTCTTTGACGAGCACTTCAAATCCCTGCCCTTCCAGTTTAACCGTATCGATTCCCATGTGAAGCAGCAGCTCGGTCCCGGACGCCGTCGTAAAACCGATGGCGTGCTTTGTGTCAAATACAAACGTGACCTCGCCGTCCGCCGGGGCACAGACTTCGCGCTCCGCCGGTATGACGATGGCGCCGTCTCCCATCATGCGTCCCGCAAACGCCTCATCCGGCGCCTCAGAAAGATCCGCCGCCTCTCCCGTGACAGGGCTTGCGATCTCCTCCGTGTGCGACGCAGCCCCCGCCGGCTTCTGCTCCGGTTTTTTCTCCGCCGCTGCATCATTTCCTGCCGTTTCCGGCGTATAAAGCACATCCTCCGCCGTTTCCAGATAATCTTCCAGATTGGACTTGACCACCGTAACGCGCGGCCCGTAAATCACCTGCACCCCGTTTCCTTTGTGTACGACGCCGGACGCCCCGGTTGATTTTAAAAGCGCGTCGTCCACCAGAGCGGAATCATGTACCGTACAGCGCAGCCTTGTGGCACAACAGTCCACATCGGAAATATTTTTCTTTCCGCCCAGCCCGCGGCAGATGGAAGCAGATAACGCATCCTCGTCCGAAGCAGCTCCCTGCTGCGCCCCGGCGCCCTTTTTACGCGCATCCACATCGCTGCGGCGGTACAGCTTTACTTCCTCGCTGTCATCGCGGCCCGGCGTCTTTAAATTCATCTTTGAAATCAGAAGCGAGAACAGGAAATAGTATGCCGCAAAATAAAAGATACCGACTACGACAATCCAGACCCAGCTCGTCTTTGCATTTCCCTGCAGGATGCCAAACAGAAACATGTCGATCAGTCCGCCGGAAAACGTCATTCCCACGCCGACGTTAAAGACATGCATCAGCATATAGGCCAGACCCGCAAATACACAGTGAATCACATAGAGCACCGGCGCGACAAACAAAAAGGTAAATTCCAGCGGCTCGGTGATCCCGGTCAGCATGGAAGTCAGCGCCGCAGAAAGCAGAAGTCCGGCCACCGCCTGTTTTTTCTCCGGTTTTGCCGTCTTATACATCGCCAGCGCGGCTCCCGGAAGACCAAAAATCATAAGCGGGAATTTGCCGGCCATAA
>CANDFU010000112.1 GCA_947384095.1 uncultured Roseburia sp.
TGACGAGAGGTGACTGGAGTTCAGACGTGTGCTCTTCCGATCTTTTCCTTTCCTCAATTCAGGCTTTTCACCACCGCCTCATAGATAAACTGCTTTACCTCGTCGCAGCCCGGCAGGTCTTCATCCCCCTGTTCCCTCTGCCGCTTTACCATATAAGCGGCAAACACGATGACCTGTGCGCCAAATGCCATCCGCCCGAGATAGCGATTCTCCTGCGTTACCACACCCTCTCTCCTGCCCTGTGCGATGAGCAGGTCAATCAGTTCATCCGTCCGCGTGCATTTCCGCTCTCCCCTCGTACGGTCATATTCGCGTCTGAGTGCCTCCGGCACCTCACAGGCTCCGGTCCCGATCTTAAGAAGCGCACAAAACGTCTGAATTTCCCCGAAGTGCTCCTCCATATAAGTAAGGATGCGGATGACTTTTTCCCGGAACGACATTTCACCCCCGATAACCCGCGCAAGCAATTCCTGCTTCCTGTGCACATCATAATCAAGCGCCGTCACGATCAGGGCTTCTTTGGAGGGAAAATACTCATAAGCCGTTCCCTTCCCGATGCCCGCCCGCGTCGTAATGTCCGACACTTTGATACCCCTGATATCCGCGCCTTCCTTTAGCATCCCCGCCACAGCCTCATACATCAGCAATACCTTCCGGGGCGGATTGCAGAGGAGATCCCGTTCCGTCATCACAATTCCTCCTCCGTCATACTCTTCTCGCGGTGAAAGGCATCGTAGATACAGGGCACGACGATCAGTGTCAGCAGCGTGCCGTAAATCAGGCCGCCCTCCGTCACGATTGCCATGGGCTGCATCATCTCGGAGCCGTCGCCCAGTCCCATCGCCATCGTCGACATGGAAAGGATCGTCGTCAGCGCTGTCATCAGGATAGGCCTTAACCTTGTCTTTCCCGATTCAACAATCGCCTCTTTTTTGCCCATCCCCTCCCTGCGGAGCTGATTGATATAATCGACCATGACAATCCCGTTGTTTACGATTATCCCGGCCAGCATGACAAAACCAATCATTGCGACGACACTGACCTCATTTTTCGTAAAATACAGGGCAAACAGACCGCCCGTAAACGCCAGCGGAATCGTAAACATAATGATAAACGGCGACAGAAGCGACTGAAACTGAGCCACCATGACCAGATAAATAAAAATCACAGCGAGAAGCAGCATCAGATAAAGCTGGCTCATCGCATCATTGATCATCTCGTCCTCTCCCGTCATCGCAATACTGTACCCCTCCGGAAGATCTATTTTTTCCAGCTCCTGTTTTAACGCGCCGCTGACCAGAGTCACATTGTGCGCATCGTCAATGCCCGCCGACACACTGATGTATCTGGTCTGCGAATCCCGGCTGATGACGTTTAAAGCGCTTCCCTCCTCAAAATCCACGACATCCCGGATCGGGATCTCTTCTTCGTTTCCCTCCCGGTCCTCATAGGTAAACGTGATTCCGCGGATATCCTGCAGCGTCACTCCCGACTGTTCTTTCGTCTGCACATAAACCTTATAGTCCTTCAGATCGGTCGATATCGTCGTCGGAGAGGAGTCGGACGCCATCTTTGCATACACAAGCTGAAAAATCTGCGCCGTCGTCATCCCATATTCCGCCGCCTTGTCCTTATTGACATGAAGTGTAAAAGAACGCGTCGTGTCGTCAAGACCGTCCTCCACATCCATTGTCCCCTCCGCCGCTTCAACGATTGCGGCCGTCTCTGCCGCCAGCTCCTGCAGTTTGTCAAGATTGGGCCCGCTGATCTGCACCGTAATCCCGTTGCCTAAAAATGCGTTCATATCCGAGGCGGAGGCGTCTGCGCTCACCTCACAATCCATATCTTTTGTCAGTTCATTTACCTGTGCGATGATCGCTTCCCCGGAAACATCCGGCTCCTCGTCGAGAATCAGGTACATCGTAACACTCTCACTGCCGCCGCCAAGCGACATCATCGTTCCTCCGCCCACCATGGCGCCGATCGTATCAATCCCCTCGATGCCGGAAAGCTTTTCCACAATCTCATCCGCCATGGCCGTAAGCTCCTCAAACGTCAGCGGTTCATCTTCCTTCGCCGCCACCGTCACCGTGAGCTGATCCGTCTCCATATCCATGCTCATAAAAGTAAAACCGCGCGAAAACGCTGCCACGGCGCTCACTGCCAGAAGAACAACCACCAGAAGAAGGACAACCGGTTTAAAACGCAGCGAAAGCGCAAGAATCCTGCCGTAACCATCCTGTACCCTTTCAAAGAAATCATGCCGCACTTCCTTTGGCTTCTTCAGCACCCCGGCCGCCATCATCGGCACAAAGGTAAGCGCAACGACAAGGCTGGCCGTGAGCGTAAAGAGAATCGTAAGCGCAATGTCCACAAATAACTGCCGCGTGATGCCCTCGGTAAAAATAATCGGCGCAAACACACAGACCGTCGTAAGCGTCGAGGCGATAATCGCCCCTGTCACCTGTCCGGCACCCTCTACAGCCGCTTTCCGGATGGAATATCCCTCACTCTGAAGACGGTAAATATTTTCAATTACGACGATTGAATTGTCGACCAGCATACCGATCCCCAGCGCCAGGCCGGACAGCGAAATAATATTGAGCGAAATATTGGTAAAATACATCATCACAATGGCAAAAATCACGCTCAGGGGGATGGAACAGCCGATCACCAGCGTCGGCTTGATATCTTTTAAAAACACGATCAGCACAACCACGGCGAGAAGCGCTCCCACAATCATATTGGAGAGAACGGACTCAACGATAATATCTATGTAGACGCCCTGGTTCATCAGGATCGCCATGCGCAGCCCCTCATTTTCACGTTCCAGCGAGGCGAACTTTTCCTGCGCGCGTTTTGTCACATCGCCTGTGGAGTAGCCGGTCTGTTTCTCAATGGAGAGCATCACCGCCGGATTGCCGTTGACCTTCGAATAAGATTCGGCGGAATTATCGGCCAATTCCACCTCCGCGACGTCGGACAGACGAATGGGCGCAATCCCGTCCATGCCCATATCCATCAGTACGACATTTTTCAGATCTTCCATCGAGTCAAGTTTATCGCCGACCCTGATCATATACTGGTCTTCTTTTTCTCCGACATAACCGGCGGGCATGGAAAAATTCTGGGCGACCAGAAGATTTCCCAGCATCTCTGCAGTGAGAATCTTATTTAAATCCGCCGCCTCACCCGCGCTCTCCTTCGCCTCGTCAAGCTGCGCCTGTCCCATGGCGAGCTGATTTTCCCCGTCGGCGAGCTTTGCCGCCGCCTCGCTCATCTCAAGCACACCCGCAATCTGGGATTTGTTCAGCGTCTTTAACGCTTCATCCAGTGTGGTCTTTCCCTCTCCTACCTGTGACTGTGCCGACTGCAGCGATGCAATCCCTGTATTGACCTGGGCCAGTGTTTCCGTCAGTGTGGCGATCGCCTGCGGGATATCCTCTATGGACTGTATCTGAATCCCCAGTTCCCCCAGCGCTTCATTCTGTCCGGCAAGCTGCCCCGAAAGTCCGGCAAGCTGATCCATCAGCATCTGAAGCTGCATGCTCTGGTCCGCATTCTGTCCGGCAAGCTGCGCCTCAAGCTGCATCTGCAGTTCCTGCAGCTGGCTTTTTAACTCCGCCGTCTGCTCTTCGCCCCCGCCCTGTTCCTCAATCGCAAGGATCATCTGCTGCAGGTTGGCGATCTGCTCCTCCAGCACGCCGTTCTGGGTTCCCTGCTGCAGATTCAGTATCTCCTGCAGCGACGCAATCTGCCCGTTCAGCGCGTTTGCTTCGTCATATATTTTCTGAAGAGCCGGAATCGCCCCTTCGATCAGACTTTTCATCCCGGTCAGCATACCAAGGCTCATATTCATGTCAGACTCGCCGACAAACACCTGGATTTTGCCGTTAATCACATCATTCTGTGCGCCGGCAAGCTGATTTTCAAGCTCGCCCTTACCCTTCGCAAGCTGCCGCTTCCCTTTCTTAAGCTGCTCCGACGCCTCGTCAAGCTCACTCTGCGCCTCCTCAAACTGCTCTGCGATCTTCTCCTGTATCTTCTGGTTGAGCGCATCGATTTTATCCTCGTCCATTGTGACACGGATCGACTCTTCAAGCGCGCCCGTCGTCGAGACGGAAGCGACTCCCTCGACACTCTCTATGGAAGGAACGAGCTCGTTTTCCACATAGGAAGAAATTTCCGCCTGACTCATTCCTTCCACATCCACCGAAGCCACCATGACAGGCATCATATCCGGGTCCAGCTGCATGATCATCGGCGTCCCCACCGTATCCGGCCAGCTTCCCTCAAGCTGGTCCAGCTTCTGCTGCATCTCAATGAGAACCGAGTCCATATTGGCACTCTGCTCATACTCTAAGATGACCGTGGAATAGCTGTCATAGGAGCCGGAACTGATGTTTTTTATATTAGAAGTCGTAGCCATCGCCGCCTCGATGGGCGCGGTCACATCCGTCTCTACCTCCTCCGGGCTGGCCCCGATATCCGTGGTTATCACCAGCGCATAGGGCAGATTCATATCCGGCAGCAGATCCGTCGTCATCCGTGTCAGCGACACAACGCCCAGCACAATGACCAGAACGACGCCCACCAGCACGGTATATGGTTTTTTCACACTGAATTTCGAAAACAATATCCCTTCCTCGCAATCTTATCAACGTCCGACCCGCCGGTCGGCACTTTTCAGTTTACGCATTTTAATATAAATTGCAAGGGAATTTCCGGATAATTTATACATTTTTTATTGATTTTGCGTCTATCTGCCGTGTCCTAAAAACCCTGCCGCTCTCCGCAACATTGCCGTCCTCCCTCAACAACCGCAGGTACACTGCCGCATGATATGTTTTTGAATTAGAATTTAACGTTCCCATATGCAATCCCCCTGTCCCGTCTTTCCTTATCCGGTGCCTGATCCGGATAACCCGGAAACCACAGGCCGCACAGATATTCAATATTCCGGCTTGCCACGGATCCCACAGATTTTCCATGACATGGCGCGGCGTCCCGCGGACTTCCTGCAATGTCCCGACCTTGTTACATCCGCCATAGATCCGGCTTCCGCCGCAGTGCGATCCTGCCGGAGGGCTTTTTATTTCATAGAAATCCAGATATTTCAGCGCTTCACAGCAACAAGGCCTTTCCGATGAAATAAAAAAAGTTACCCCGATCTGGTAACTTTCCTTCAAATACAACTGTATGCCCTGACGCCCCTGCATTGGCATCGTCAGAAAACCCGAGGCTGTCTTTCTTTTCAGGCAGGCGATTTCATCACCCGCATAAAATGCAGACAGCCGTTCTGCCCCGCGCCGCGCTGCAGACGCATGGCGCACGGCAGATCCGGGAAATCCCCGCTTCCTAATCCTCTCCGTCCTCGTCGTCCACAATCGCCGCAGCCGTACCGGCCACCGACGACACCACGGAAACAACAACGACATTCACCACCAGAAGCAGCAAAACCCCCATAAAAATCAGTAATCCACTCTCTGTCATATCATCCTCCATGCCTGCTATATTCCTCCAAGTGCCATTATGTTCAGTATAACACATCACGTTTTTGTTGGAAAGAGGGAATATTTCACCGCTTTTTCCCCATACTATAGGAAGCGGCAAATTACCGTTTTCCGATATTACAGGAAACGACAGAATTCAGAAATGACGGAGGATATTCCATGAGTTACCTTAACAGCGATGCTGTCCCCATCGGCTTTGGGATGGGGCTTGCCCAGAACATCAATGCGATGAAACATTTTTCCGGAATGACCGAAGCGGAAAAAGAGGAAATTTTAAACCGCGCGCGCGACGCAAAATCAAAAAAAGAGATGGACGATCTGATTTCCAGTCTCAATCCCATGCCCGGCGCCACAGGGACTGCGGAGGACAATTCCTTTTTTTAACCGGTTTTTTCCGCCTATCGGTGCGCGCACCCGGGCAAATGTATTTTTTACGCCACTTTGCAGGACAAAGAATCCGGCAGGGCCGGATTCTCCGCCTGCGGCGGGTCGCTTTTGCGACGTACTTCTTTTCCGACTCAGTGCGATCCCGCCCGGAGGGCTTTTGCTTTATCGGACGTAATTTCCTATTAAGAACAAAGAATCCGGCCCTGCCGGATTCTCCGCCTGCGGCGGGCCGCTTTTGCGACGTACTTCTTTTCCGACGCAGTGCGATCCCGCCCGGAGGGCTTTTGCTTTATCGGACGTAATTTCCTATAAAGCAATCAGCACCACCGGCTTAGCCGGTGGTTTGTTATCCGCCCTATAAGGGCTCGT
>CANDFU010000113.1 GCA_947384095.1 uncultured Roseburia sp.
AGATGACGAGAGGTGACTGGAGTTCAGACGTGTGCTCTTCCGATCTGTCCAGCGTGGTCGGGGCGCAGCTTGGAAGCCAGGCAATTTCATCAAGTTTAAAGGCCGCCGCGATCGGCCTTGCGCTGGTAATGATTTTTATGATTATCATGTACGCGGTGCCCGGCGCTGCTGCGGCCCTTGCGCTTGCCGGATACACGGTTCTTGTGATCGCGACGCTCTACCTGTTTGAAATCACGCTGACACTGCCCGGAATCGCAGGTATTATCCTGGGTATCGGTATGGCGGTTGATGCGAATGTCATTATATTTGCCCGTATCCGTGAGGAGATCGCGACCGGTAAAACGGTCAGCACGTCGATGAAGATCGGTTTTCAGAAGGCAATGTCGGCTATTCTCGACGGGAATATCACGACGCTTCTGGCGGCAGTCGTCCTTATGGCGCTGGGGTCCGGCACGGTAAAAGGATTTGCTTACACGTTAATGATCGGTATTATCCTTTCCATGTTCACGGCGCTTGTAGTCACAAGGTGGATCCTGTACTCCCTGTATGCGCTGGGGCTGAAGGACGAAAAGTTTTACGGGCGCGCGAAAGAGCGGAACACAATCAATTTTCTCGGGAAGAAGAGTCTGTTCTTTGCCATTTCCATCGCTGTGATTGCGGCGGGTTTTATCGGAATGGGCGTGCACAAGGGAATCAGCGGAAGTACGTTAAATTATGGCCTTGATTTTATGGGCGGTACGTCGACGACGGCTGATTTCGGGAAAGAATATACGATCGAGCAGATTGAGAGCGGGATTGTTCCGAAGGTTGCGGAGATAACCGGGGACAATGACATTATGGCAAATAAGGTGGAGGGCACGACGCAGATCACAGTCAAGACGCGCACGCTCACCGTGGAAGAGCGCGAGGCGCTGGAAAAGGTTCTCACGGATGATTTTGGAATCGAACAGTCCACGATCTCTTCCCAGAGCATCAGTTCCACCATCAGCGGAGAGATGCGTTCCGATGCGGTCATTGCGGTGATCGTGTCCACGATCTGTATGCTGATCTACATCTGGTTCCGGTTTAAGGATATCCGGTTTGGCGCAAGCGCGATTGTCGCCCTGATACACGACGTCCTTGTGGTGCTGGCGGTGTACGCGCTGATGCGTATTTCGGTGGGCAATACCTTTATCGCATGTATGCTCACGATCATTGGTTATTCAGTCAACGATACCATTGTCATTTTCGACCGGATCCGTGAGAATCTGGGAAAGAGAACCGGAAAGCAGACGCCGGAGGTGCTTGCGGAGGTTGCCAACTTAAGTCTGACACAGACGCTTTCCCGGAGCATCAACACCTCGATTACGACCTTTATCATGGTATTTATGCTGTTTGTCATGGGTGTGTCGAGTATCCGGGAGTTTGCGCTTCCGCTGATGGCTGGCCTGATCTGCGGCGCGTACTCTTCGGTCTGCATCGCAACTGAGCTTTGGTATGTGATGAAACTGCGCCTGGGGAAAAAGAAACTGCTGGAAAAGTAAAAATGACGTAATAAAAACGGCTGCCGGAACATATGGAATGTTCTGACAGCCGTTTTTATATGCCGCAGCAGAGCCAGGCGTCCGCCTCAGGTCCTTGCGAGCCCGTCCACGTTCAGGACGACGCCTGTGACATAGGAGGCCATATCGCTTGCAAGGAATAAAAATGCGTTTGCGACGTCTTCCGGCTCGCCGATTCTGCGCAGCGGAATATTTGCGATCAGCGGGGCGATGTGTTCCTTGGGAACCGCCTGCATCATATCGGTGTTGGTGATGCCGGGCGCCACCGCGTTGACACGGATGCCGCTGGGACCGAGCTCTCTGGCAAGAGATAAGGTCATGCCGTTTACCGCAAATTTGCTTGTCGGATAAGCGACGCCGCTCGGCTGTCCCGTAATGCTGACGATGCTGCTCGTGTTGATGATACACCCGCTGCCGCGCTCTTTCATTCCCTCGACTACGGCGCGCACGCAGTGAAAAACGCCTGTCACGTTTAAATCCATTGTCTTTGCGAAAGCTTCCGGGGCGTAGGATGTGATCGGGTCTGATGCGGAGACGCCCGCATTGTTGGCGAGAATGTCGATCCTCCCATATTTTTTCTCCACCTGTGCAAACGCTGCCTTCACGTCGTCGTAGTCTGAGAGATCGGGGCTGATGCCTTCCACCGGCCAGTCCGGATTTTCTGCGAGCAGCGCTGCCACCGCTTTTTCTGCCGTTTCGGGCCGGGAGCCGCAGAGTACGACTGTCGCGCCGTTTTCCAGGTATTTTTTTACAATGGCATACCCGATGCCGCGTGTCCCTCCGGTCACGATTGCGATTTTTCCTTTTAACATGTTCCTTCCTCCTTGAAAAAAATTTGATTCAGATGATGCTGGAATGCAATTACTGTCTTTTGAATCTGGCGGACATTACGGCGCCGTCCACGCTTCGTCGATGCCGTCCTGTTTCCAGAGATTGTTTTCTTCCGTGTAACTGTCCGCCAGAAGATACTGGTACTGGCTTGCGGTTTTTAAGGCGTCATAGACATAGCGCAGCGGGATACGGCTGCGGTTGCGCGTCGGGCTTCCCGGGTCTGACAAAAAAACCGTGTCTGTATCCGGATCGTAAAGCCAGACGTTGACGTAATGCCCTCCGGTGTTTTCCCAGTAAGTGTCGTCGTCGCCGCTGCAAACGAGCACGACGGCGCCCCTTGCCCCGTCGATCTGGCGCCGGAACGTCTCATAGTCGCCTGGTTTGTTGGAAAGCGTGCAGTGAAAGCCGCATTTTTCCAGCGTTGTTTTCATGTCGCCCCAGCCGATCGCGCCCGTTTTCCCTGTGGGGGAATATCCGGATACCTGTCTGGCATATTCGTACATATCCCAGGGAGAACAGTCGTAGTCTGTGAGGGTGCCGTAAAGGTTTGCCATACAGCAGAGGCCGCAGCCAAAATTCCCGAAATAGCCGCCTTTTACATATTCATTGGCCCATTCGCCGGACCAGGGGCGTCTTTCTTCCCAGGATTTTGGCCCCTGCAGAAATGAAAATATGGCCTCCTGTGAGAGATAGCTTCTGTTTGCGGATGCCACGAGCTGGCCACCGTTTTTGGCGACTTCCGCCATCGGATGGATAAAGAATTCTTCGAGCACTCCCGCATAGGGTGAAACCGCGGGACTGCTTTCCTCTGCCATCACACGCCTCATCTCCTCCAGCTTCATTTTCTGCCAGCAGGAAGATCCCAGCAAAACAAGGCAGAACAGGCATAATACCGATACGGCACAAAGTTTCCGTTGTCTCATTGTTTGTATCTCCTCATTTTGTGATAGTACTTTGCCGCCGCGCAGATATGTGACGTCTGCGGCGGCAGTTCTTTTCCATAGATAGCTTCTCTTACTATGTTACATTCTATCCGTATTTTGTTCAAGTATTTCTTTACGGAATCTTCTTTTTTGGTTACAATAGGAATGATGAAAAAAGCCGGAATATACGGCAGGAAAGAGGTATTCTATGATGAAAAATCCAGTCATTACCATTGAGATGGAAGACGGGGGCGTGATTAAGGGGGAGCTTTATCCCGAAATTGCACCGAATACGGTAAACAATTTTATCAGCCTGATTCAGAAAGGGTTTTATAACGGTCTGATTTTTCACCGCGTGATCAAAGGCTTCATGATTCAGGGGGGCTGCCCGGAAGGGAGCGGTATGGGAGGTCCGGGTTACTCGATCAGAGGGGAGTTTGCCCAGAACGGCTTTGCGAATGAATTAAAGCATACCGAAGGAGTTTTTTCGATGGCGCGGTCCATGCATCCGGACTCGGCGGGAAGCCAGTTTTTTATCATGCACAGGACGTCTCCGCACCTTGACGGCGCTTACGCCGCATTTGGAAAAGTGACGGAGGGGATGGAGGTTGTCAACGCGATTGCGGAGACGGCAACGGACTATTCGGACCGGCCGCTTGCTCCCCAGAAAATAAAAACCGTTGTGGTCGAGACGTTTGATACGCATTATCCGGAGCCGGAGACATGCTGAGATTATCCCTGCATGCCGTAAGGCGGCTGTCTTCCACTTGAGATACCGAAAAAGGAAAGAGGATAGAAAATGGATATTATCGCAAAACTTTCAGACGAGCTTGGGATCGGGCGCCAGCAGGCCGGAGCGGCGGTAACTCTTATCGATGAAGGATGTACGATTCCGTTTATCGCCCGCTACCGCAAGGAAGCGACCGGAGCGTTGAATGACGAGGTGTTGAGAAGCCTTGGCGAGCGTCTGACTTATCTGAGAAATCTCGAAGAGAGGAAGAAGGTTGTCCTCTCCGGCATTCAGGAGCAGGGAAAGCTCACAAAAGAGCTGGAAGGGCAGATTCTTGCGGCGGAGACGATGGTGGCAGTGGAGGACCTCTACCGTCCGTATAAGCCCAGACGGCGGACGCGCGCTTCGATTGCGAAAGAGAGGGGCCTGGAACCGCTTGCAGAGCTGATTTCGCTGCAGATGCTGCACGCGCCGCTTGAAAAAGAGGCGGAAAAATATATTGACGCGGAAAAGGGGGTGGAGAGTGCGGCGGACGCGATTGCCGGGGCAAAAGATATCATCGCAGAGGCCGTCTCGGACGACGCCGAATCGCGCAGCCGGATCCGTGATCTGACGATAAAAAAAGGGCGTATGGTATCTTTGGCGAAGGATCCTGAAGCCGAGTCGGTCTATGAGATGTATTACGAATTTGACGAACCGGTGGAAAAGCTTGCCGGACACCGTATTCTGGCCATCAACCGTGGTGAAAGCGAAAAATTTCTGTCTGTAAAGATAGAGGCTCCGGTTGAAGACATCCTGCGCTATCTGGAAAGAAAAGTAATCACGCGGAAGAATGAGGAGACGACGCCCGTCCTTAAGGAGGTCGTCGGGGACGCCTATGACCGTCTGATCGCGCCGGCGATTGAGCGTGAGATCCGCAGCGATCTGACGGAGCGCGCCGAAGACGGGGCCATCAGGGTGTTCGGCAGGAATCTGCACCAGCTTCTGATGCAGCCGCCGATTGCGGGACAGGTTGTCCTGGGCTGGGATCCTGCGTTTCGCACCGGCTGCAAACTGGCCGTTGTGGACCCCACCGGGAAAGTTCTCGACACGACTGTAATCTATCCGACGGCGCCGCAGAATAAAGTGCGGGAAGCAAAGGCTGTGCTGAAAAAGCTGATAGCAGAATACCATGTCACGCTGATATCCCTCGGAAACGGGACGGCGTCCAGAGAATCCGAGCAGGTGATTGTGGAGCTGTTAAAAGAGATACCGGAGAAAGTCTCATATATTATTGTGAACGAGGCGGGGGCGTCCGTCTATTCCGCCAGTAAGCTGGCGACGGAGGAGTTTCCGGATTTTGATGTGGGGCAAAGGAGCGCGGCGTCCATGGCCCGCCGTTTACAGGATCCCCTGGCGGAGCTGGTAAAAATTGACCCGAAATCCATCGGCGTCGGCCAGTACCAGCATGACATGAATCAGAAAAAGCTCAGTGAGTCTTTAAGCCAGGTCGTGGAGGACTGCGTGAATAAAGTAGGGGTCGACTTAAATACGGCTTCCGCGTCCCTGCTGGAATACGTATCCGGCGTCAGCAAGGCGGTTGCAAAAAATATTGTGGCATACCGGGAGGAAAACGGAAGCTTTGCCGCGCGTTCCGGCCTGAAAAAGGTTCCGAAGCTCGGGCCGAAGGCGTTTGAACAGTGTGCCGGCTTTCTGCGCATCAACGGGGGGAAGCATCCGCTGGATGCAACCGGGGTACATCCGGAGAGCTATGAGGCCACAAAAAAGCTGCTTGAAAAACTGGGTTATACGCTGAAAGACGTTGAGAACCGCAGTGTGGAGGGCATTTCAAAAAAGATTGCGGATTACGGGAAACTGGCGGACGAGCTTGGAATCGGTGTTCTCACCCTGGAAGATATCGTAAAGGAGCTGGAAAAGCCGGCCAGGGATCCCAGGGAGGACATGCCAAAGCCGATCTTAAGGAGCGACGTCCTGGAGATGAAGGATCTTACGCCGGGGATGACGCTGAAGGGAACCGTGCGCAACGTCATTGATTTTGGCGCGTTCGTCGATATCGGCGTCCATCAGGACGGGCTGGTACATATCTCACAGATGTGCGACCGTTTTATTAAGCATCCGCTCGAGGTGGTCAGTGTCGGCGATATCGTGGAAGTGAAAGTGATGAGTGTGGATCTGAAAAAACAGCGTATCCAGCTCACGATGAAGCTG
>CANDFU010000114.1 GCA_947384095.1 uncultured Roseburia sp.
CAATACAAGACTGTATCGCTTCCTTTGACAGGGAAATTTCCGCAGCATGACTCAGCCCGTTCGCCAATGTTTTCCGGCGTTGGTTAAAGGAGGCGCGGATTATCCCAAACATCAGACGTTCATCATCAACGATTACCGGCGCTTCCCTCCTGCCTGTCAGCCTTATTACAGCGCTACCCACCTTCGGGCGGGGGATAAAACAATTTGGCGGAACATGGGTGATAATTTCCGGTCTGGAATAAAACTGCACCGCAAGCGAAAGCGCGCCGTAATCTTTTGTCCCAGGTCCGGACTGCATCCGGTCCGCAACCTCTTTCTGCACCATAACTGTAATACAATCAATCGGCACACCGCTCTCAAACAATCTCATTATGATCGGTGTCGTGATATAATAGGGCAGATTTGCCACAACCTTGATCGGCCTTCCTTCATTGCTCTCCCGAACCATTCGTGGAATATCCACATTCAGGATATCCTCATTCAGAACAGTTACATTCTGATACTGCGCCAATGTCTCCGTAAGAATCGGAATCAGCTTCCGGTCAATCTCAACTGCAGTGACGCTGCGCGCAGCCTCGCAGAGATATTGTGTCATCGTTCCGATCCCGGGCCCGATTTCCAGCACAAAGTCCTCCTCTGTCACTCCGGAAGCTTTTATAATCTTCTCCAGAACACGCGTATCTATCAGAAAATTCTGCCCGAATTTTTTCTGAAAGCTAAATTCATACTTCTGCAGTATTGCGATTGTGTTCTGCGGAATTCCAAGTAATTGCATTCCTTTTCCCTTCTCATATCTGTCTGCCGGCAATCAGTTCATCAAACAGCCTGTCCAGAAACGTTTCGTACAGGCCTTTAAAAACCGTATGAAAAATCTGAGCTCTTTGCGCCCCTTCTCCCGCCATTTCTGCAGCCTCATAAAGTGCAAAGGCAGCTTCGTAGAGCGCTGGATTTTTATCGTAAAATACTTCCGTCAGACCGTCTTCAAACATAAACTGTGCTTCCTGCGACAGGTTATCTTTAAAATCAGCCTTCGAAATACATCCTCCCTCTTCATAATCAGACAAAAATATATGCCCTGCCGCAGAATTGACATAATTCTCATAAATATCTCTGATATCTTCATAGGTAACCGGAGTATAGTTTTCTTTCCAATATCGCTCAAATGATTCCCTGTCGGGAAACTGTTCAAAAATATCTGTTCCCATACAAATCCCCCACTCCAAACGTCTCTTTACTGGCGTATCAAATTTCTTACATTCTTTTTTCATTATATATAAAAATAAAAAAGAATGCAATTGACAAATCCCGAATAAATATATTTTGATTTACATATGATATTCTAATTCGTTATAATGAAAAGGAAAACTGTTGTTCTTTTCATTTTATGAAATGGGGTATAACTATTTTGAACAAACTTATATTAAAAAAAGTAACACCTCTGCTGCTCTCATTTTCCTTTCTGGCCGGATGTACCTTTCCATCCACAGATTCCCTTCGGAAGGCAGAGACAGAAACAAAACCAGAAACAGGTGGAGATGTCTCCGCAGAATTTGATATCTTCTTAAACGAACTCTTCTGCTCCGAGATTTCTTCAAATTCGATCAATCTCCACTTTACACTATCTGATCCCGAAGCATTCGGCATCCGAAATGCTCCTGTTACCCTTGGAGATCTCTCCGAAAAATCGATCATGGAATCCCATGCGGACCTGGAAAATACATATTCTGTCCTCAGTAAATTTGATAAATCCGCTCTGACAGAAGATCAGAAGCTCACTTATGAAATATTAAATGATTATCTGAAGACAGAATTGTCTGTTGCAGATCTGACATATTATGACGAAATCCTGCGCCCCTCTACCGGGATACAGGCACAACTTCCGGTTTTATACGAAGAATACCGGTTTTACGACAAAGAAGATATTGAAGATTATCTAAAACTGATCTCACTGACCGCAGATTATTTTTCACAGATCATTGATTTTGAACAGAGAAAAGCGGACTCCGGACTGTTTATGTCAGACTATGCATGTAATAATATAATTTCGCAATGTGAAACATTTACCGCAAACCCCGAATCGCATTATCTCATAGAAACCTTCAATAACAAGATCCAAACGCTTCCCGGGCTGTCCGACGAAGAGCGTGAATCATATCGGGAAAAAAATGAAACGCTTGTAAAAGAAACCATCCTGCCAGCCTATGAAAATCTCGCAAGTGCCTTGAAGGAACTGCTTGGAAAGGGAGCAAACGAAAAGGGGCTCTGTTATTTTGAAGACGGAAAAGAATTTTATGAATATCTCGTATACCACAATACAGGATGTTCCTCCGAAATTCCGGATATTCAGAAGATGGTAGAAGAAAAGAGGCTTGCAGATCTCAGTGACGCCGCCGTGATGGTTGCGGAAGACCCCGAAATCTGGGATAAGAGCAATCTCGTATCTCTGGAAACGGCAGATCCCACCGCTACTCTGCATACGCTGCAAAAAGCCATGTTAAAGCACTTTCCCAAAGCGCCCGACACCCATTTTACCGTCAGCTACATCGATGAATGCATGGAAGATTACATGGCCCCGGCCTTCTATATCACAGCCCCGATTGACGATTATGATAATAACTCCATATTTATCAATGCCTCTACGGATACCACGACAATGCGCTATTTTACAACGCTTGCACATGAAGGCTTTCCCGGACATCTGTATCAGACAATTATGTCCTATGAAGCCGGTCTTCCCCCGGTGCGCTCTATTTTAAATTATCCTGGCTACGTAGAAGGCTGGGCGACCTACGTGGAAATGATTTCCTACCAGTACGCCGGGCTTGATGAAAACGTCGGATTGCTTCTCGCACTTAACCAGTCGGCACTTCTGAGCCTTTACGCATCAACCGACCTCGGCGTCCACTATGACGGATGGTCTTTTGAAGACACGATTGATTTCTGGTCCGATTACGGAATTACGGACAAAGAGGTTTTAAGAGAAGTCTATGAACTGATTGTGGAAGAACCCGCACACTACCTGAAATATTACATCGGCTATCTGAATTTTCTGGATTTAAAAGAAGACGCAAAAGAAACTTATGGAAGCAATTACAGCGATGTAGCGTTTCACAGGGCGATTCTCGCCATTGGGCCCGCTCCATTTGACATTGTAGAAAAATATCTGGATGAATATTACACGGCGGAAGACTAAACTTCTGCTCGCCGGACCGGCTGTTTCATATAGCCGGTCCGGCAAAAAACGATCATGACATAAAAAATTACTTTCTCCCTGCAACCCACCGCAGTCCCCAGTTGAAGGCCTGATCCATCTGCTGATGCCCCTGGAAAAACTGGATCACTTTTTCTACACTAAATGTCTCGTTGTTCTGATTTTCAAACAATGCCAGCGCACACATCTTGTCGTATGAGTTATAACTGTCCATCTTTACGATCAAGTCCTCCGCCCCTGGATATTTGATTGTGACCGTCGCATCCGCCTGCTGCCAGTTCGCAACTCCTTCATAAATAAATGTATAGACAAGAACCCTTTTGATCTCTGCAATCTGATTTCCGTTGATTCTTAAATTCTCGCCTGCCACGGCGGCGCCTGTCCTGTCATCGCCGTCCAGCGCGATAAACGGCGGATTTGAAAGCGTTCCAAACGAATTTCCAAGTGCCTGTACGGAGCCTTTCATTCCCGATTTTAATTCGAAAAGACATCCCAGATCAAGATCGATGCCGGAGCCTCCTCCCAGCAGCCCGGAAAGAAATCCCTTTTTCAGAGGCCTTGCATTCCAATTCAGATTTACAAGAATCTCGCCGAGTCCGGTCGAAGAACTCTTTTTCAGATTTACTTTTTGCCCTTTTTGCAGATTAATTGCCATTGTGTTCTCCTTTTGTGCATCTGAAACAAAAACAACTGATACCGTCTCTTAAATACTAACAGATTACCGGTATTTTTACAAGTATTCTCACGGATCCAGTTGCAAAAGAGCCTGGTACACGTCTCTTTTACGCATCCCCCTGTCTTCCGCCACAAGCTTCATCGCTTTCTTTCGATCGGCTCCCTCATCCTCATACAACTTTACATGTTCTGCAATCGACAGACTCTCCCATGTCTTTTGCTCTTCTTTCCTCAATTCTTCAAACGCCTTTCCCTCAACAATCAGGACATATTCTCCACGCGGTTCTTTTGTCTGATACAGATCAAGGCATTCCGACAATGTCATAAGAGCCCTCTCCTCATATCGTTTTGTAAGCTCCCTGCACACTGCAATTTTCCGGTCCCCGAGAACAGCATAAAGTTCGGCAAGCGTTTTCTTCAGATGATGGGGCGCCTCATAAAAAATCATCGTCCTCGTCTCCTGTCTGAGCTGATTTAAAATATCCGCCCGCTCTTTTTTCCCGCGTGGAAGAAACGCCTCGAATGCAAACCTTCTCGTCGGCAGACCCGACATCGTAAGGGCGGTGACGCAGGCTGCAGGACCTGGCAGGGATGTAACTTCGATCCCCTCCTCACAGCAGATGCGCACCAGCTCTTCTCCAGGATCAGAAATTCCCGGCGTACCCGCGTCGGTGATCAAGGCGACTTCTTTTCCCTCTCTCATCTTTGCAACAAGATCATACGCCTTCTCAATCTTATTGTATTCATGATAACTTGTCATCGGCGTTCTGATCGCAAAATGATTCAACAGTTTTATTGAATTTCTGGTGTCTTCCGCCGCAATCAGGTCAACTTCTTTTAATGTACGCACAACTCTGTATGTGATATCCTCAAGATTTCCGATCGGAGTGGCGCACAGATACAATTTTCCCGGCATAATCTGCTCCTTTCCTACTGCCCCGAATCCTATGCTAACACTTTTTACATACTGTTTTCAACTGTCTTTCCAAAAAAAGCCAACCTGCCGCACATCCTGCCAGACATTATTTTAATTACAACACGATCCTATTTTACAATCACGGTCATACGCGCCTTTGCCCCATCTTCTTTCGCATAGATATACGCCTTTCCCGCTTCCATTGCCTGGATCTTTCCATTTTCATCTATCGTCACGATATTGGTATTTGAAGAAGAATAGACCGGCTTATTGCCGGAAGATACGGTAACTTTCGTCTGATAAGAATCTTCAGGTGACAATTCGATACTTCCGGTTTCAAAAGTAATTACTGGCTTTTTAACCGTAACTTCACAATTTCTGCTGATACCGTCCACTGTAACCGATATCGTCGCCGTCCCGTTTTTGACTGCTGTCACCAATCCGTTCTCATCTACCGTTGCAACGCTCTTTTTGTTTGATTTCCACACAGGCCTGCTTTTTGACGTAGTTTCCACCGAAAGCTTTACTTTCTTCTTCCGGTAAAGCGAAACAGACTTCCGGTTCAATCTGACAGCAGGCTGCTTTACGGTGACATTACAGCTTACCGATGTTTTATCCGCAGTCACAGTGACTGTCGTCTTCCCCGGTTTCTTCGCTGTTATCCGGCCATTCCCATCCACTGCTGCAATGCTCTTTTTACTGGATTTATAAGTGACCGGATGCCCGTTAGACGTAACCGCCGTCAGAGAAAAACTGCTGCCGTTCTCCAGCGATATGCTCTTCCTGTTTAATGTGATCGTGGTCTTTTGTACCTTAACGTTACAGCTCGCCTCACCGTTTTTAATTTTTGCGGTGATCACTGCCGATCCCGCCTTTTTGGCCGTAATCTTTCCGTAAGTGTTTACGGACGCCACAGATGAGTCACTTGAAGAAAAACTGGCTTTTTTCCCTGTGGATGTCAAGGCAATCAGATAGTACTCATCTCCGATTTTCATTGTTCTGGAATACGTATTGAGAATGACATATTCATAACCGGATGCCGCATAAACCGGCGTATGATAATAGAAAACAAAAAGCATAGAAAATATGCAGAAGGCAGTCAGAACCGCCGTTAAGAATTTGCTTTTATGTGACATAAAATCCCCCCATTCAGACGGCAGGAATGTCACGGCAAGTCAACTGTGATTACTATATCATATCAACTATAATTTGTAAAGTATAAAAATCCTGCCGAATGGATTTTATTGATACTCATTTTATCACGGTTCCAGCACCAGGCGCTGTCCATCCTCGATTTTCTTCAGAAGCAGAACTACATAACCTATACCCGGCTCGGCAGGGGCAATCTGATCAAATTCTGTATATCCGGATGGAAAAAGCATAATACCGCTCTCGATTACAACTACCCATGTCTGAAGGA
>CANDFU010000115.1 GCA_947384095.1 uncultured Roseburia sp.
TACACTATAACCTACACTCTTTCCCTACACGACGCTCTTCCGATCTGCGAAATCTCGATCTTCTGAAACGGTTCGGTGGGAACGCCGCTTTTGAGCATACTGGAAAACCATTTTTTTAGCGAGTACTGCCGCAGGGCCGGATAATCGTCAATTCTTTCCGAGACAGGATCGGTCATTGCCATCTCCGCCTTGATGCTCAGGGCAAACATGTTTGTCCCCTCAATCTCCAGTACTCTGTCCAGGATCGCTTCTATCGACTGTTCAACGGTTTCCCGCTGGTATTCCCCGCTCAGGCAGGTCTTTATCAGATCAAGCAGAACGGCCTTTTTCTGATTTGTTTCGTCCCCGTTCTTATAATCATAGAGCAGCGCCGCAAGATCATCCAGACAGATCGTATTTGCAGGATATTCTTTGATGGTTTTCGCAAAAACAGAAAATGTCAGTTCAAGCAAATATCTCTGCAGCTTCTTCAGGTCTTCTTCCTCCCATTCTCTTTTCTGCGCCTTCTCCCAGTCGACTGCCGGAAGCCGGTATATCCCCGCTTCCCCGGGGCCATGATCCTCCTGGTCCCCAAAAGCCTCCTGCTTCACTTTCTCCCACAGGCCGGAAACAATGGGAGGAAGATTCACCTTGCCCTGCCTTTTTGCCAGCCTTATCCCTTCTCCGACAGCAAAATACAGATTTTTCAGAAGTTCTCCTTTTGTCGTCCGCAGTGAGACCTCCTGCTTCTTTTTCCAGTCGGTATAAGAAAAATAGCAGTCCGTATGAAAACTGGCGGATACAGGAAGCCGTCCGTACTGTCTCACGACATCCTCAAGAATCTTCCACGCCTTCTCTGCGCTTCCCTCCTGCTCAAATGTATATCTGTCCATCACGGCATAAAGTCTCTGGAATTTCAATTCCAATGACAATTTATCGTAATAAAATGTATCATAATTGGTACAGATCTCCCGCTTTTGCGCCGTAAGCACCTCTTCCGCCTTTTTCAGACAATCGTCAAGAACACCGGCCGGGCTGTGCTTTTCGATATAACACTTCGCCATCTCAATCGCCGCTCTGACGTAATATTCCGGTATCAGATATTGCAGCGTATCCTTTTCTATCCGGTTTATTCCCTCGGTCAGGTAAGACAGCGCCTCGTCATAATCCTGCTTTCCCACAAAAACACTTCCGAACAGGCAGTCCGCCTTTGCCTGAAATAAATTCAGAATCTGCGTATGTTCACTCCATCCGCAGCAATGGATATCCGACCAGAGCCGTCTCGCTTCCCCCATGTCTTTGTCATAACGATCGTTTTTCCGTTCATAATAATGATGCGCATATAACCTGACACACCTCTCCTTTAACGCTTTCGTCTTCCGCTCAATAAACCGGACTTTTTCCTCCAGCAGCGCATCGCCTGTCTCTATCGGTTTTCCGTTTTTCATGACTCTCTTCTCATTCAGAAACTCCATAGCATCCATCCCCTCCCTTGGGCATAACTTAACGCCACAGCTGCGACATAGTTACCCATTTATCGACAAAAATCATTATACACGATGTATATCGGAAAAACAACCTGATTTGTCGTTTTTCCGAAATTTGTCTTCTCCCGCAGACTGGTTTTTGAAGATGGTAAGCGGATGAACGAAAAAAAAGACCCTGTCATAGCGCTATGACAGAGCCCTTCTTTTTTTATAGCTGGAATTTGCTTGCCTGCTCATTCTGGCGCCGGCTCAGTTCTACCAGCCCCTGCGTGTCCGTCGAACACTCGCCGATCGTCTGGGAAAGAAGCATCATACTGGCGCTCGTCTCTTCCGTGGACGCCGCATTTTCTTCCACCACACTTGCCAGACTGTTGACGGAATCCGTGACGATCTGCTTAAGAGAATTTAAGATCTCCGTCTGACCGCCGATTTCCTTCGTGACCTCTTCCACCAGGGCAACCTCATCCCTCAGATACCGGAACGCTTCCCTGGTCTTATCCAGACACTTCTGCTGTTCCTGTACATTGCGTGTCACTTCCTGCATTTTGCTGACAGAAACTTCTACATTGTTGACAAGCTCTTTTACGATTCCCTCTATCTCCTGGGCATTGCCGGAAGATTCCTCGGAAAGATTTCGGATCTCCTCAGCCACAACGGCAAATCCTCTGCCCGCTTCCCCTGCTCTGGCCGCCTCTATACTGGCATTGAGAGATAGCAGATTGGTCTGGGAAGCCAGACCTTTGATAATTTCAATCGTTTTGTTGATATCTGCGGCCGAATCATTGTTCTTATTCGTCTGATTGGAAACGATATCAATCGTCTCAATCGTCGTCTTTGTAATACGATCAAGCTCCTTTATGCTCTCAGCAGCGCCCGCCGAATGTTCTGCCATGGCAGATACGGCTTTCTCCAGCCGGTGTACGCCATTCTCCTCGATTTCGATGACTTCTCCCAGCTCCACGATCTTCGCGTTCACCGTCTCGGTCTCGTTTGCCTGGTTGGTCGCGCCCAGCGCCAGATCTTCAATCGCCTGATTGGTGTTGCGGATACTGTCTGAAATATGTCCGAATTTTTCGCTGAACTTTTCACTGCTCTGGTTCAAGGCTTCCCCTGTGTGCAGTACGCTGCCGAGCATACCCGCAAGGGACTGGCGGACATTTTCGAGGGAACGCGCCATCGCGCCGATCTCATCCCTCCGCCTCATCAGCGCAGGATTTACCGTAAAACTCAGATCTCCCATCGCCGCCTGTCTCAGATTGGCCTCCACCAGTTTAATGCCTCCGGTAATCTTTAAGCCGAGCAGAGTAGATATCATCAGCGCCAGAACCAGCATCACAACTGCTGCAACACTATAAATCATCAGCATTTTAGAGAAATCGTTCTGAATCGCCACCTTTCTGCTCTCGATTTTTTCATTCATCTCATCGACATAATTTCCGGTGGCAACCGCCCAGCCCCAGGGTTCAAACATCTGTGCATAGGCTACTTTGGGCGCAACCGTCACGCCGTCTGATTTTGTAAAATAAAATTCATTGTATCCGCCTCCGCCCTTTGCCGTGGACACAACGCTCTGCGTGACCTTGACGCCGTTCTGATCCGTCAGATCATATCGGTTGCTCCCCTCCTGCTCCGTCAGGATCGGATGCATGACCAGAATATAGTCTTCGCCGTCAATCCAGATATATCCCGACGCGTCATCCCGGTAACGCATGGCGCGGACTGCCTCCGCCGCCATCTTCTTTGCTTCTTCTTCCGTTATCTCGCCGCTTAAGCTCCTGTCATAAAAACTCTGAATTACGGACAGTGCCCCCTGGACCTGGGATTTAATCTCCATCGAATAGCCGTCTCTCATGGACTCTTCATATGATTCGACCGACTCGTCCATCGATTGCCGCAGGTAATACACACCAAGGCACGCCAGACCGACCGTGGGAATGGAGACCATGATGCAGATCGCCAGAATTAACATAAACGTCAGGCTGTGAATCCCCCTCGTCTTCTGCATCTCATTTACTGTTTTCTCTTTCATATAAACCCCTGCCTTCCAAATTGCTTTCCTAAACTGATATTTCTGATGCCCATTTCTCCCTCGGAGTCATGAAACAGGTTCTATGGCACTAATCCGCGATTCCAGGAAAGCAGCCGACAACTTCTTCCGGAGTGATGATCAGCGCACCCGTTTTACGACTCCATGTCAATCACGATATGACGCGGCTGGCCCGTAATCATAATCGGCGTAAGCTCCGCCTGAATCAAAGGCCTGATGTAACTGACAAGCTGCTGACTCACATTCGTACCGTCGTCGATAATCCACTCAAGCGGTACTTTTTTCTCGACGTTTGCGATTTTATGTACGTCATAGAGATCCGTCGTGCAGATGTAAGGATCGCTGGACACTCTTTTTAAAATGACCATTTTTCCGGTTTCTCCTTCAAACGCCGCTTTGACAGCCGATCCTCCCACCTGATACGCCTCCGTGATATCGACGCGGGAAGTCAGATGTCCGGCACATCTCTGCAACGTGGCAAGCTCGATCGATCTCGACTTACAGCCAAACTTTCCGCTGACCAGCATCGAGAGATAGCGCGCCGTGCCGCTGAGCTGCTTGTGCCCGAATGCGTCGACATATTCCGTATGATTTGTGAGTTCAAAGACATATCTGCCGTCCGCCGTCCTGATTCCCTCGGAGACAGCAACCACGATCGAATTCTTTTTCTCAAGCAGACTGCCGACCTTTTCGACAAAAGCATCGACGTCAAACGGAATCTCCGGCAGATACAAAAGATCGACGCCCTCACAGTCCTCACATTTTGCAAGCGCCGCCGCCCCCGTCAGCCATCCAGCATTCCGCCCCATTATCTCGACAATCGTCACGTTTTTGACGTCATAGACAAGGCCGTCCCTTATGATCTCCTTGGAGACGGAGGCAATAAATTTTGCGGCGCTGCCAAATCCCGGCGTATGGTCCGTCACAGCCAGGTCATTGTCAATCGTCTTTGGGACACCCATAAAACGGATATCGCTGTTGATAATAATGGCATAATCCGACAGTTTTTTGATCGTGTCCATGGAATCATTTCCGCCGATGTAGAAAAAAGCTGTGATATCATACTCTTTTAAAATGTCAAAAATCCTGTCGTACAGCTCTCTGTTATCGCCGATCTCCGGCAGCTTATACCTGCAGGATCCCAGAAAAGCGGACGGCGTTCTCTTAAGAAGCTCCAGATCCATATCGGAGCGGATTTTCTCGTCCATATCCACGATCTTTTTTTCCAGAAATCCCTGGATGCCGTGCCGCATGCCGTACACCTTCCCGGCGCCCAGATCCTTCGCCGTCTTATAAACGCCTGCAAGACTTGAATTGATCACCGCAGTCGGCCCGCCCGACTGTCCAACAATTACGTTCCCCACCATAAAAAGAATACCTCCTGATAATTTTTTTAATATCCCTTCTCCATAATAACACAATTTTCGCCTTTAGGGAAACTTTTTTTGTACAAATTATATATTTACACCCTTATTCTGCCTGTTTTCCTGCACCAGAAGTCATCGCTGGCTCTTTATACACATCCCACGCTTCCTTTAACGCCTTCCGCGTTACCTGTATCCCCCCGGACTCCATGCTCATTGTCTGAAATGTAACTTTCATCGGCTCATCGGGCTCGATACTGCACATCAGGAATACATCGTCATAAACACCCTGCTGGCTAAAATCCAGTTCACCGGAATCTGCGGCCGGGCAGATCACCTTTTCAATATGCGCTTCTGCCTTCGTCATACACCAGTCTCTGATCGCATCTTCGTCCATGCTCAGAGGAAAGAAAATATTGATCCCTGTAAATTCCCCACTGAACCACAGAAAACTGTGGCGCTCGAGAATATGTTTCAGAAAAACGGAATACTGCACCTGGATCGTTCCGCCACTTTCGACGGTTATTTCCTTCTGTCCGTCCACAACCTTCAGATTCTCCAGATCCGTGTACTTTCTTCTCTGTGCGCCGACAGAAAAAACATTATTTACTCCGTCATACGCCGCCCGGCTCATAAAGTACCCCTGCCGCTTCCTGTAATACGTATCTCCGCCACGCTTGTCTTCCTCTTCAGCCCATTCGTCACGCGGCAAAAGCACATTCGTAAGGTCTCCCCCGGCCTCCTCTTCCGCGCTGCGAAACGAATCCAGAATCTCTTTCCAGTCCGAATCTTCCCATTTTTCATAATCCTCATCTTTCCACTTATCATGGGCAGCTTTCATGCACTCCGACACATACGTCAGCTCCCGCTTCTCCACGCCGAACTGTTCCGCCTGTTCTTCCGTCATACCCAGATATTCCACATCGCCTTCGTCCATGTCCGCCGTCTGCGTCTGCGGATCAAACCGATCTCCGGGATTATTGATATATCTGACCGGACCAGCGACAATATTGAATCCCAGATTTTCTATTCTGCCGTCGCATTCACAATATTCTTCACAAAACGCGTACAGACTGGTCCACTCTTTTCTCCTGACGCCACTTTTTTTTTTGCTCAGTGCCGCCTCGCTCAGACTTCTCAGATCAGCCTGCGAAAAAATATGATGTCCGCTGACCTGGCCTGCCTTCTGAATACTCTCCTTTATCTTTTTGCTTGGAAAACTGCCCTGAATCACAGATCGGAAGAGCACACGTCTGAACTCCAGTCACCTCTCGTCAT
>CANDFU010000116.1 GCA_947384095.1 uncultured Roseburia sp.
TTTATGCTGCTCACGATGATCATATTACCGCTTATTCTGGGCGTGAACGGAATCTGGCTGGCAACGCCTGCGGCGGAACTGATGGCGCTTGCATTGTCTGTTTTTATGTTGTTAAAGTATAGGAAGAGGTACGGGTACTAAGTTGTCACTGGAAAAGGGAGCGCCGATGTGTTAAAATCTGAAAAAACAGGAAACGAGGAAACGTCAGATGAACATGCGGATTTATGTTATGACACACAGGCGTTTTAAAGTCTGGCCCGATCCTGTGTACGCGCCTCTCCATGTCGGCAGGGCGTGCGCGCAGGACCTCGGGTTTCCCGGGGACGATACCGGGGAGAATATATCGGAATTAAACTGTTATTACAGTGAACTCACGGGTTTTTACTGGCTCTGGAAAAACAGTCCGTCTCTCGATTATATCGGAACCTGCCATTACCGGAGGTATCTGATCAATGAACAGGAGAAAATATTTACCGGGGCTGAGTATGGGCGTCTGCTCGGGAGCTATGACCTGATCACGACCAGGCGTGTAAAGCTGAACAATTCGTATTATGACGGATTTTGTGCAAACCACAATAAAAAAGCCCTTGACATGACCGGAATTGTCATCAGAGAGCGCCATCCCCGGTATTATGATGCATTTCTTTCGCTTGTGAACGGTACGGAAACGTATTTTGGAAATATACTTGTCACATCGGGAGCGCTGTTTGACGCATACTGTGAGTGGCTGTTTGATATTTTTTTCGCCGTGGCAGACCGGATTGAACTGGAGACGGGGGAGGATGCCTATCACAAAAGGGTGTTTGGATTTATTTCGGAGTTTCTGCTGCTGGTCTGGGTGACGGTAAAAAAATTAAAGGTACTTGAGTGCAAGGTCGGCATGCTGGGCGAGAAGGCGGAGACAAAGGAGATGAAAGAGAGGCTGGCGGAATATTTTTTTCACAGGGACGTCGACGGGGCGAAGGATTATTTTCTGAGGCGCAGGGAAGAGCGGCCGGATGTTCTGATGGAAGCTTCGGACGTGACGGGGGAGCTGCGGCTTTCCATGCAGATAATTGCCACGGCTGGCATGGAAAGGCAGGCGTATGGACAGAGCGTTTTAGAGCGGGAGAACCGGTTCAGAGAACTGATCCGGCTGTTTGAGCGAATAAACCTGACGGTATATCACTACAGGAACGGGATGCAGACAGCAGAGGATGCGGCTTTTCTTAGGGAAGCGGCGGTGTCGGAGACGGCCGCGCGGGTTGCGGTCGGCATGGGACGGGACGATGAGCGGAAGAAAAAAGAAGTCCTGGAGAAAATTTTAAAAGATATGGGATGTCATTATTGAAAACCAGACAGGAAATGTGGTAGTATTAGCATGGTAAAGGATGACGGAACTGTCTTATCCGGACAGGCTGCCGGTGAAAAAGAGAAAGGGTGGATGTAACTTTGAAGGCTTCTGGAAAAAAGAAGAGCGCCTACGGCATAGAAAAAAAGATTTCGAGCAATGTCGCGCGCATGGTAGTCATTTTTAATGTGATACTTGGGACTGTGGGGATCGCATGCTGTTTTGCGGCTTCCGTCTCCACGATGCAGCGGGTGATGAACGAGACGTCGGCGATCGCGGCGGATATGATCATGGAGTCGCTGGACGAATTTGTTGCGATTGCATATGAGACGGGAAGTCTCACGCGGCTTGCAGATCCCGGGCGGTCCGTGGAGGAAAAGAAAGAACTGATCGATACCAAGGTCAAGGATCATGAGCTGGTAGACGGCTATATTCTCAATGAAAAGGGGATCAATATTTTTACCGGGGAGGATTGCTCGCAGAAAGATTTTTTTACGGAAGCGATGAAGGGAAATACATATGTCTCCACACCGGCTTATAATGCTGACAGGCAGGAGGTGCATTTTGAGGTGTCGGCGCCTCTGTGGAAGGACGGCATGCCGCACACGACCATAGTCGGGGCGGTCGTGTTTGTTCCGGATGGAGAGACGCTTGACAACATTATGCGATCCATTAAAGTGGGAAAGCAGGGTACTGCATTTATGGTAGATCAGAGCGGTACGACGATCGCGGATATTGATTCGTCCCTGGTCGGAGTGGAAAATCTGATCGAAGAGGGCAGGGCAGATCCGGCGCTTCGGAAAGCCGGGCAGATTGTGGAGCGGATGATAAAAGGAGAGGACGGCGTCGGAAATCATCATTATGGCGGAAAAGAGAAGATTGTAACATTTTCTCCCGTTCCCGGGACGCCGGGATGGTCGATTGCCGTCGTTGCGGTCCGCAATGAGTTTCTGATGATGTTTTATGTTTCGCTTGCCGCCACGATTGTGATGGTGATTGTATTTACATTGATCGGCATCCGTATCAGTAAACTGCTGGGCCAGCGGATTGCACAGCCGATCGAGCAGTGTGTGGACAGGCTGAAGCTCCTGGAAGAGGGGGATCTTGTCGCGGAGACGCCGGTGATCCACACCAACGACGAGACGGAGACACTGATGGATTCCCTGAGGTCTACGGTAGGGACCTTAAACGGCATTATCCGTGATATCAGCGATAACCTCGAGGAGCTGTCCAACGGTAATTTTACTGTGGACGTCTCGAAAGATTACAAAGGAAATTTCTCTCAGATCGGCGTTTCTTTCCGTGGAATTGTTTCCGCCCTGAATGAGACGATGCGTGAGATCGACGGGAATGCGGTGCAGGTATCGAAAGGTTCCGATGATATGGCGGGCGCGTCACAGTCGCTGGCCGAGGGGGCCAGTGACCAGGCCAGCTCGATTGAGGAGCTGACGGCTACGGTGGAAGATATTTCCAATAAGATTTCTCAGAATGCAAAACAGGCGAATGAGGTAAAAAATATTGTCGGCGAGATGGATACCAGCATTCAGGAGAGCAATGCGCATATGCAGGAGATGACGATGGCGATGGGACGTATTACAGACGCGTCCAATGAGATCGCCAATATCATGAAGGCGATTGAGGAGATTGCTTCCCAGACAAATCTTCTGTCCTTAAATGCGGCGATCGAGGCTGCGAGAGCGGGAGAAGCCGGCAAGGGGTTTGCAGTCGTCGCGGACGAGGTGCGGAGTCTCGCAGAGCAGACGGCGGATTCAGCGCGCAGTACGGCGCAGCTCATACAGAATGCAATCCGGGCGGTCGAGGACGGCACGAACCTTACAAAGATCACAGCGGAATCCTTAGACCAGGTTGTGGAAAAAGCATATATGGTGCGGGAGGCGGTTGATGGGATCGCCGAAGCGTCAGACAGGCAGGCGGAAGCGGCGGAACAGATTGCTACAGGCGTAAACCAGATCGCGGTGGTTGTGGAGACCAATTCGGCGACCGCGCAGGAGAGTGCGGCATCAAGCGAAGAACTCTCTGCCCAGGCCACACAGCTGAAAGCGCTGATCGGACGGTTCCGGTTTGAATAAGGGAATTTTGTAAGAAAAGGCAAAAAAACCATTGACGAAAAGGGAAAATGTGATATAATATAGAGCAGTGCAATGAAAATGACCCAAACAGTTGAATATGCACAATACGCAACTGGAGGGAGGTTAGGTGTGGGATAATGTCGAGTGTGATTGTAAAAGAAAACGAGACTTTGGACAGCGCTTTACGCCGTTTCAAGCGAAACTGCGCAAAAGCCGGTATTCAGCAGGAGATTCGCAAAAGAGAACACTACGAAAAACCGAGCGTAAAACGCAAGAAAAAATCCGAAGCAGCAAGAAAAAGGAAATACAATTAATCAGGCCGGAAAAACTGTCGCGAAAGCGGCAGTTTTTTTGCTTACTGTGAAAGCAGCGAATCCCCCGGACAGGGCAGCGCAACTCGCTGCGCTGTCCGTATCAACGCCGGAATGCCCGTTTCCGGCATTTTGCGTGCATCCGCCGGAGGCTCCTGTGAACTCCCTTTCATTCATGGTGATGCCAGATACAGCGACCCGCCGCAGGAAAGACCTTGTTGCTGTGAAGCGCCAAAGTATCTGGATTTCCTATGAAATAAAAAGCCCTCCGGGGAGGATCGCACTGCGCCTAAGAAGAAGAACGTCGCAAAAGCGACCCGCCGCAGGCGGAGAATCCGGCTCTGCCGGATTTTTTCCTGCTTTATTTCCGGGCAGTAAGAAAGGCCCTTGAAAATGAATGAGCGCGGCCAGAGGATGCACACATCCCGCAAATTGTTTGTTGAAAGTGAATAAATAAGTTGTAATAATGTCCGATATTTAGTAAAATATAGACATACAGCAAATCGCAGAAAAAACGTATGGGATTCTGACGGTCTGCATAATAAATAATGGAGGGCTTGCTATGAATGTTTACACAACGGACAAGATTCGCAATGTGGTCTTACTCGGCCACGGGGGATGTGGCAAGACGAGCCTCGTGGAAGCGATGGCATATCTTGCAGGGATGACGACGCGCATGGGAAAGGTCACAGACGGCAATACCATAAGCGATTATGACAAAGAAGAGATAAAACGCCATTTTTCAATCAGTACCTCTGTGGTTCCGATTCCGTGGGAGGATACGAAGATCAATATTCTTGACACGCCGGGATTTTTTGATTTTGTAGGCGAGGCGGAGGAGGCAGTCGCGGTTGCGGACGCAGCGATTATTGTCGTGTCCGGCAAGGCCGGAATCGAGGTCGGCACGAAAAAGGCCTGGGAGATGTGTGAGAAATATAAGCTGCCGCGCATGGTTTTTGTCACGGATATGGATATCGACGAGGCCAGCTACCGTCAGGTGGTGGCGGACTTACAGGAGATGTACGGAAAGCGGATCGCCCCGTTCCATCTGCCGATCCGCGAAAACGGGCAGTTTGTGGGGTATGTCAATGTACTTCAACAGCGCGCAAAGCGCTGGAAGGAGAACGGCGAGGTTGAAAAGACGGATGTGCCGGACTATTCGATTGAGAATCTGCAGTTATGCCGTGAGGCCCTGATGGAGGCAGTGGCTGAGACGAGTGAAGAGTTTATGGACCGGTATTTTAACGGCGAGGAATTTTCCGAAGATGAGATTCGCCAGGCGCTCCGCGTGAACGTGGCGGACGGGAGTATCGTCCCGGTTCTGATGGGGTCGAACCTGCTGGCGAGAGGAATGTACACGCTGATGGTCGATATCGTGAAATATCTGCCGAGTCCGGAAAAACGTGTCTGCGCCGGGATCAATGCAAAATCCAACGAGGTATATAACGCAGATTATGATTTTGCGAAGCCGAAATCAGCCTACATCTGGAAGACGATCGCAGATCCGTTTATTGGAAAATATTCCCTTATCAAGGTAAATTCCGGCGTACTGAAATCGGACGACGTGCTGTTTAACCATCACAAGGACGTTGAGGAGAAGGTCGGCAAGCTCTATGTGCTCCGCGGCAATAAGCCGGAAGAGGTAAAAGAGCTGCATGCCGGAGATATCGGCGCGCTTGCGAAGCTGACATCCGCGACGACCACGGATTCATTGTCGACAAAAGCGAATCCGATCCTGTATATTCGGACTTCGATCTCCACACCCTATACATACAAACGCTATAAGGCAAAAAATAAGGGAGACGAGGATAAGATTTCCCAGGCGCTGCAGAAGCTGATGGCGGAGGATCTCACTTTAAAGGCGGTCAACGACAGTGAGAATGGCCAGACACTCCTCTACGGGATGGGAGACCAGCATCTTGACGTGGTCGTGAGCAAGCTTTTGGAGCGCTATAAAGTGGAAATTGAACTGAGCAGGCCCAAGGTGGCTTTTCGTGAGACCATCCGCAAGAAAGCGGACGTAGAGTACAAATATAAAAAACAGTCCGGCGGACACGGACAGTACGGTCATGTCAAAATGACGTTTGAGCCGTCCGGCGATCTTGAGACGGCATATGTCTTTGATCAGTGCGTGGTGGGAGGGGCAGTCCCGAAAAATTATTTCCCGGCGGTCGAAAAAGGCGTTCAGGAAGCCGTCTTAAAAGGCCCGATGGCGGCATACCCGGTTGTGGGAGTCAAGGCGGTTCTCTACGACGGTTCCTATCATCCCGTCGATTCCTCCGAGATGGCGTTTAAAGTCGCGACGATCCAGGCGTTTAAAAAGGGGTTTATGCAGGCGTCGCCTGTATTGCTTGAGCCGATCGCATCCCTAAAAGTCGTGGTGCCGGATAAATATACCGGGGATATCA
>CANDFU010000117.1 GCA_947384095.1 uncultured Roseburia sp.
CACTATAACCTACACTCTTTCCCTACACGACGCTCTTCCGATCTCTTCCGGCACGTCAGAATCGAAAAGGCGGAACTGGGCAACCGCGCCGGCATGCTGGGTGCCGCCGTGCTGGACCGCGTTTTATAAATCAGAAAAACAGAAAGGGGAAAAAGATCGCATGACAGGCAATATTTTAGAACACATCACAGAACAGTATCATTCCCTGACACGCTCCGGCAAAAAACTGGCTGATTACATTTTTGCAAACACCTTCAGCGCACAGTATCTGTCTATTTCCGCTCTGGCAGAAAACAGCGGCGTCTCAGAAGCGTCCATCACCCGCTTCTGCCGAGGCTTAGGCCTGTCGGGATACAACGATTTTAAGCTTGCGCTGGCCAAGGCAGCCTACGTCACGGACCTGGGCGATCCCATGGAATCGCCCGACACGATTACCTCCGAAGATACCCTGGGCAGCATTTTCCAGAAGCTGCACGCCTCCAATATCCTCTCCCTGAACGAAACGCTGGAACAGCTGAACGAAGAGGATATTACCAGAGCCGTTCATCTTCTCCTCTCCGCCGACAGGGTCTTCTGCTTCGGACAGGGGGGCAGCATGGTCATGGCTATGGAGGCATGGGCGCGCTTTTCCACCGCCTCCTCCCGTTTTGTGCACATCGCAGACTCCCATATGCAGGCCATGTCTGTTGCGCTTGCAACCGAAAAAGATGTCATACTCTTTTTCTCTTATTCCGGCTCCACCAAAGATATGGAAGATATCATGAACATTGCAAAAAACAGGAACATTCCCGTAATACTGGTCACCCATTTCCCAAAGTCGCGCGCGGCGGAATTTGCCGACGTCATCCTGCTCTGCGGCTACAATGAGAGCCCGCTCCAGTCCGGTTCTGTCGCCGCAAAACTGGGACAGCTTTTTATCATCGAATGTCTCTTTTATGTTTTCTGCAAACAAAAACCGGAGCTTTATGCGTCGGCCCGCTCCACCACGGCGGCAGCCATCGCACAAAAGCTCCTGTAAATACTTCGTCAGGCGGGATCATTCCCCGCTTAAAATCTCCGATATTTTCTGTATCATTTCATCTTCTTTCAGGCGGAATTTGATCTCCACACGCCGCGAAGCCGCCATATCAATCTCACCGGCGCCGTTCTGGTAAACCGGTGCGCTGTATGAGCGGCCGTTGACGGTCAGAATCCGCTGAAGCTGCTCAATTTTCGTCCCGCTCAGCCCGTTTTTTGCGTCAAGGCAGAATTTTGCAACCGCGTTGGCCCGGCTGTGCGACAGATCCATATTGCTCTGATAGCTGCCGTCCGTGTCCGTGTGCCCTTCGATCGTAATCTCCGCGATATACGGACGGTAATTGTCCTGCAGCAGCACATCCAGATACAGCGGGATAATTTCTTTTAATGTATTTTTGCTCTCTTCTGTCAGCGTGGCGCTGTTATAGCGGAACAGCACATCCGACGAAAATGTGATCGACCCCGTCTGAGGGTCGACTGACATGCTGGAATTGGAAAAACGCGTCTGCAGTTCCCCGATAATATCGGTGCGGATGCCTACGATATCCTTAAGCTCCTGTCTGGTTTCCGCCAGCTCCGCCCGCGCATTCGCGATTTCCAGATTGGCTGCGTCAAGCTCTTCCTGCGTCATCGCGGCGCTCGCATACGCCTCCTTAAGCCGTGCAAGAGAATCGGCCAGCTCCTTGTTTGAAGCCTCGATCTCACGCTTTGAGACTTCCAGATCTTCCCTTGCGCGATCCAGCTCCTGCTGGGCCGCGTTGAGCCTGACCTGCGTCTGCTCCAGATCCGTCGTCTTCTGTCGGTAAATCGCCAGCGTGATCGCTATGATCAGAATAAAAATGAGCAGAAGCGCCGCCATCATGTCAGAAAATGACTGCCAGTAGGCAGGCTCTTCAAAAACTTTTTTCCTTCTCTGCTTACTCTTCATAGGAATTCCTCATCTGTTCCAACGTATACAACTGGCTGCTGATCTCTCCGCTGAGCGCGTCGCAGGTTGCGGAAAGTTTCTCCTGCTGGGCATTAAGCGACACGGCGAACTGCTCCTGCTGCCGCTGCATATTCTCCAGGGCCCTCAGCACGGAACCGTTGACGCCCTGCAGCTCCCTGACTGTCTCTGTCAGGTCGCGGCAGTCCTGCGCGCACCGCACCTGTGACTCGCACGCCTGCGCAAGCATCGCGCCCAGCTGCTTTGTCTGTGTCCCGAACGTCTGCATCAGCTGGTCGGCAAACTGACTGACCATCCGCTCGACGCCCTTTGTCTGCTCTGCGGCATTGCCGCTTAAAAGATCCGTGATTGTCTTTAAGGACGCCGCCATATTAGACTGGTAAACCAGCATCGCGCGCGTGCCCTCCCCCGCGCTCACCGCGGACGGAGCCACATACTCCCGGTAAACAGACAGAAACCGTGACAGCCGTTCATACGCGTCCGACATCACCCCGCGATAGGCAAAATTGAATACCAGCGAGAAGAAAATACCGTACACGGATGTGTGAAACGCCACCTTCATGCCCTCCAGAAGCGGTCCCACATTGTCCGAAATCGTATAAATATCGTTGCCGTCAAACGAAGACAGACCCATCGAAAGGCCGAGAAACGTTCCCAGAATCCCAAGCCCGGTCAGCGTTCCGGAGACGGCGGAGTTATAGTGCGCCATGCCCACACGGTCTAAAAGCTCCTCATTGATATACTCTTCAATATCACAGGCAGCCGCGCCGCCTCTTTTTCCGGCCATACGCTTCTGATATCCCGCAAATGCCTCCTCAAGCGCTCCGTCCAGAAACACATCCCCGCGCTCCCGGTATTTCTCCCACAGGCACCCTGGCGTCCGCTCATGCTCTTTTTCCATGGTATCCGCCGCCCACATCAGCTCGTCCGCGCAGTGGTTCAGCCTCTTAAAACTCATCGTCGAGAGCTGAAATATCACGCCGATTGCCAGCAGAAAGACCGCGTTGATCACCAGATTGCTGCGGGAAGTCAGATTTCCGGTAAAAACTCCGTTGATATAAAATACCCAGACTGCTGCCAGTAAGTACAGCGGAAACAGCAGGTAATACAGTTTTCTTTTCATAAGAACCTCCTTTGTACGTTTTTCCCACTTTATCACAGGCGGCAGGCAGACTCAAGACAGGCCGCCCATTCTTAATCAAAAATCAGGAATCCCCCGCCTCTTTTCAAAAGAGACGGGGGATTTTTCATCCGGTGGGAACGTTTCCTACGGAAGAATACCTGTCTTCTGGTACTTCTTCCACGCACCCTGAAACTGAAACGTCGCAATCAGTGCGTCGACCGCCGCAAGAACAACCAGCGTGCCGCCCATTCTGCCGCTCTGCGCGATCGTCACATACGCATTCAGCCCGGCGTACGCGCAGACCAGAATCGCACAGATCCGGCTCTGTCCGATCTGTATGCCGAGTCCGAGCCCGACGAGAATCGCCACATCCAGAAATCCCAGATAATTCTGCGCCAGCATATTCACCACGGCAGTGATCACGGCGCAGACATACAGGATTCCCGCCGCGACATAAATATTTCCGGTACATTTCTTCATGCTTTCATGCTTGCGAAATTCCTTCTTCGTCATCGGTCTTCCGCCTCCGTAGTTCGAATAATCCATAACTGACTCCTCCTAAAGTAAAACGATTTTTTTCATTATAGCACCGGAAAAAAGGATTCTCAAGTACCATTTTCCTACATCAGGAGGTTTTATCGGATGAAAACACGTCTGCCTGATATTTTTTCACCGGATCCCGGATCACCATTTTCCCGGAACGATCATTCTCATAGCCGTTCTCCGCAAGATGCGCGTCCGCTCCGGACCGGACAACGGCCGCATAAAATCTTATCCTTTTGCCTCTCATTCAAACCCGAAATGACTGACCTTGAGCGTCTGACAATTTTCAGATACTGTCCGGACCGTGGCCTGCGGCATCCCTTCCGGAGCATCGGCCGCCACTTCTAATGTCACTTCAACCGTAGCGCCGTCCATGCCTGTCAGGTGACTGATCACTTCCTCAACCAGTTTCTGCACATCACAGCTGATCCGTGTATGATCCAGTCTGGCCGACATATGAAACCGCATGTTCTTCGGCTGTGAAGGCTGCGGTGCAGCCGGCGGCAGTCCGCCCTGCAGATCTGCGCAGTAAGACGTCCCTTCCGTTTCTGCCTGCTCCTTTGCATCATCGCCCGCAATCTGCCTGCGCGCAGCCATGCTTTTTACAAGATAAGCCGAAGTTTCAATCACATCCACACGCTGATGATATTTCAGATCAATATACCGTTCTCCGGATATTCCTGCCGCCAGAGCATAATATTCCGTAGAATTTAACCCGTTCCGAATCGTATCTTCCAATACCCCATAACCTGCCAGCCTCGGCAGATAGCAGTATGTGCAAAAATAATCCCACAGCTTTTTAACGGAAATGCTGTCCTCATCTCCCCAGAGCGCACGATCCAGCTCCATCAGCAACAGCGCAGGGGCCCACGCTGTAATGAGCATTTCATTCTGTTCCATCTTCTTTGCCGCTTTCGCGGCAATGGAATCCGATCCTCCGCTGATCCGCATCACATCCCAGGTAATTTTTTTTATATCTGCCTCCCGGTCAATATATGGAACCAGCAGCCAGCAATAAGCCTCGTTTACACGCAGCCCGACAGTTTCATCACTGCGCCTTAAATGATTGTCCGTTTCCCTGTTCTGGGCCGCATCCAGATTCAGATCCTCGCTGTCATTTTTGACAGACAACCATGCCAGATACCGCTTCACCTCCTGTTTCAGCGCCCTCATTTCATCCTCGTCAGGCGCGACGAAGGCAAGCATATTTCTGTAAACCCGCGGCGCTGTCCCACGAAATCTCAGAATTTCCTCTGCTGTTCGGATCGCATCCTCCTACGGACGGGATGCTCTGTATTCGTCCGAAGGGCGCATCAGGACAAGACGCACCGTCTGGTCATCGGGCACATCCAGAGAAGACGCCGGGCATATATGCAGACCGGCAAACGGAGACTCTTTACGAATCCGGCTTTTTTTACGAAGTCCTCTCAACCGACGCTCAATCTCATATTCCACATTCTCTGCCGAAACCTGCGTTGCGCGGTCTTCCACAGTTTTCCGCAGCGTCGGTCTGATATCATACCAGAAACGATCGCCGGAAGGATTTGTATACAAATATGCCAGGGAACCCTGTAATGTATTCAGCGCGTCGTGAAATACCGCAATATTTTCTCCCGGTTGTACGGCACCCAGGCGGATACGGGACGCCTCAATCCCCCGGGCCGGCTGTCTGCGTTCCGCAGGCGCACTTCCCAGCATGACTGCCCGGGCCACCCGTCTGCACGCCTGCACGCAGCCATAACGCGGCACCTCCCGATCTTTCTGATAAGGAACGGATTCTTTTCCGTCGACCTCCCGGTCGACAATGGCATTCCACCCTTCACCCAGATGCCTTGTCAGCTCATCGCGGACACCCGGCACGTCCATGGCAATAGATCCCGGCATAATCATAATACCCGCATCATTTCTCACCCACAACTCGTGAATAACTGCCGCCATCACGCGCAACACACCTCTGATCCGTTGGAACTGTTCTAATGTGGCCCAGTCCTCATACAACCGGTCAAACACTTCCGGATGAATCGGATAGCAGGACAGCATCCGCTCCCGATATTGCACTTCCTTTGCTTCAGCAGGGAAATCTCCGGCGTTATCCGAATACATCCGGCTAAAGGAATTGCAGACCATCTCCCTGCCCGCCTCATTCCCGCAGTCCATAAACAGTCTGCGGCGCACGACCTGAAAGCCCTCGCCTGCCGCCACCGGCTTCCATACGGCTTCCATACGTCCAAAAATATGTTCCATCGCTTCCAGCGCCCTCTTTCCAGCCTTACCGCCGGCTTCCAGATCCGATCCCGGAATGGAAGCCACGACCATGCTGTTCTTACTTGCGCGCGCAGCTTCCGTCACTTCCTGAATAAACGTAATGAAGTTGTCAAATGTCCCGGCCACAAGATTATCACGCCCAGATATTTTTTTCGCATAAGCCACCAGCTCATCCATCAGTACCAGGCAAGGCGCGCAGGCATCAAACAGATTCTTAAGCGCCTCAGAA
>CANDFU010000118.1 GCA_947384095.1 uncultured Roseburia sp.
CCCACCAACACTATAACCTACACTCTTTCCTTACACGACGCTCTTCCGATCTGGTGATTGAGGCGGGAGTCAGGGAACGCAGAAGCACTGAGCAGGCCGGAAGCGCTATAATGGCGCCGGAGGGGGCTTTGACGGAGATTGTTCTTCTGGGGGAGGAAGATAAACGGGTCGCTTCCTGGGATATTTACGGAAAAAACGGGCTAGTGATCGGAAGGGATGTCGGGGAAAACCATGTCTCCATCAACCTTGAGAACACGGCATATGCGAGCATGATCGACGTTGAACATGCGGTCTTGAATTATTCGGGAGACTGCTGGTATGTCGAGGATATTTCGGAGAAAAACGGTGTCAGCATTCAGAAAAGTGATGGGAGAAAATATAAACTTTCTTATGGAAAGCCGTGCAGGCTGGAGGGCGGCGATATCATATACATTGCTCTTACGCGTCTTATGATTGTCTGAGCAGAAAATTTCCGATGAGACGGAGGATGGCGGGAAATGGGAGAGTCCAATTTAATCCGGTGCGAAAACGGGCACCTGTTTAGCAAAAAAAGATATGGGACGGTCTGTCCTTATTGTAATATTGAGACGGCCACACAGGAAAAAAGAGAAGTGAACAAGACCGAGATCGAGATCGAGGAGGAATTGTTCAGGGAAGATATCAAACCGGTCTGCGGATGGCTGGTCTGTATATCGGGGCCCAGACAGGGAAAAGATTACAAAATTGTCCGTGGGAAAAATTTTATAGGGCGCGCCGATGACATGGATATCCAGATTCTGGGCGACAATGAGATTGCGAGAAGGAATCATGCTGTGATTGTCTTTGACCCAAAGAAGAAAGAGACGGTGCTTCTGCCGGGGGATTCCAACGGTCTGGTTTATCTGAATGAAAATGCGGTCTATACGCCGATGGTTTTAAGCTCCTACGATAAGATTGAGATGGGCGTTTCAACCTTTGCCTTTCTGCCGTTCTGCGGAAATCATTTTATGTGGGGGGAAAAGGAAAACGGGGATGAATAGCACCTATTATATTGTGATTGTACTGGGTACAGTGATTGCCATACTGGAGATTCTTAAATTTGCGTACCGGCCAAAGCGCAATGAGAAAAGGGTGACGGATATCGGTTCCTGCATGACGATCGGCAGCAGGGACGTGCAGGAGGATGCTGCTGCGTCGATGGAGAGCCGGGCCGGGATTATGGCGGTCCTTGCAGACGGCGCGGGCAAAACCTATGGGGGAAGGATTGCGGCAAAGATTGCGGTCGATACCTGTGTGGAGATTTTTAAAGATTACAATGCATTTGATAATCCGCAGTATTATTTCCGAAAGGCATTTCACTGTGCAAACAGGGAGATTTTAAAGGCAGTCGGGGATGAGAACCGTGGGTCGGCGAGCGCGGGGTGCGTACTGCTGCGGGACGGATTCCTGTATTATGCGCTGGCGGGCAATGTAAAGATCTGCGTTTTCAGGGATGGCGCCCTGATTCCGGTTTCCACGGGACATACGGTGTCGGTTCTTGCGGAAAAAAAATTTCATGAAGGGAAGATTTCCCGGCAGGAGGCGCTTTCGCTGCTGGAAAATCACCGGCTTTACAATTATCTTGGCAAAGATGATTTTAAGGATATTGAATTTTTTGACGCGCCGGTCCGGCTGAAGGCGGAAGATATCGTTGTTCTGATGAGCGACGGCATATACGATCTTCTGGGTGTAAGGGAGATTGAGCATGCGCTGGCGGGGGCGGGGAAGTGCCAGATGAAAGCGCTGGAAATAATTGAGAAAGTAAACCAGAATGCTTCCGACGACAAGGATAATGCCAGTATTGTGTTGATCGGTACAAGATTGGAGTCATGAAATGAGAAAACAGAATTCGGAGTTTTTGACAGCATTCACGTCGGAAGCGAGCAGTGATTTGAAAAATACCGACTATTTCGGTTTCGTGGAGCTGGACGACTATGCATGTTATGTGATCGCAGACGGAATTGACGATCAGCTTGAGGCGTCAAGCGCAAAACTTGCGGTTCTGACAGCGGTTGCGGTATTTTCGGAAGCGCCGTCGATGAGCAGACGGACGATGAAGAAGTGCCTGAAAGCGGCAAATAAGGCGCTGCTTGAGGCAAAGAGCAAAACGAAATTAAAGGCATCCGTGATGATGGTGGTCACGGATTATGTGAAATTGCGGTATGGACAGGCAGGTAATATCAGACTGCGTTTATACCGCAATGGTTTTGTAAAGGAAAAAACCATAGATCAGTCGCTGACCATGGATATGGTGGCGGAGGCAAAAGTGCCGCAGGACAAAGTAGCGGTACATGAGGAGCGGAACAATCTATATGCCTATCTGGGGCAGGAGAAGGACTTTAAGCCGCGGGTCTCAAAGAAAATCGCCTTGACAAATGCCGATGTGGTGGCGCTTTATACAGGCGGCGTGTGGGAGAATGTCGATGAAGGGGAGATGGAGGACGTTTTTACGGATGCGTCGGACGACCCGAAGGAGACGGTGAGCAATATCGAGGATCTTCTGCTGTCGAGACAGCCGAAGGATCTGAAAAAATATACATTTGTCGTCATATTTGCAAATAAGATTTTTACTGACCCGAATAAGAAGCGGAAGATCAAAAAAATTCTGACGGCGGCGGCTGCCGTTCTGATGACAGTGGTATTGATCGCGGTAATTATCGCAATTTTCTATAACAACTGGCAGAAGAAAAAGGAGAAGTTAAGGACTGGCTATACGGACACAATCGAATATATCCAGATGGATAATTACATAAAAGCGCAGGAGAGCTGCGGTAAGGCACAGGAGCTGGCAGACGATGTACGGGACGGGAAGATGCAGACAGAGCTGGGCAATTATCAGAAGCTGATTGAGGCGGTGCTCGCGGCGGAAGAACAGCTCGATAACGGAGCGTATGCACAGGCGCAGGCGACGTTTAAGGAGGCTGCGAAACGTGCCAGGTATGTGGACGGCCTGGGGCTGGACTATATAAACGGCAGACTGGCGCTGACGGCAGACTATATATCCGTGTACGATCTTCTTTCCCTCGGCGATACCCTGGTGCTGAATCTTCAGTATGATAAGGCGGAGGAAAAATATATGGAGGCAAAGGCGACGGCATCCGGAATATATTTTGAAGACGGAAGAAAGGCGGCTGTCGAGGCGCTGGAGGCGCTTTACGAAGAACAGAAAGCGCAGGCTGAGGCAGAGAGCGAAGCGCGCAGGGAACAGCTTGCCAAAGAAGAGTCGGCCGCCAATTATATGGCACAGGGGGACGCGGCGTTTACGGAGGGGGATTTTGACAGTGCACGGGTATTTTACACCGCGGCGCTGCAAAAGTATGAAGAGCTTGACGATAAGGCACAGCAGGAGGTTGTCGCCGAAAAGCTGGAAGCGGCCGGGAGCAAGATTACGTCGAGCAGCAGCCAGAAGGCGGAGGCTGAAGACTATGTGGCACAGGCTGAGGACGCGATGGCGGCGGGGGATTACAGCGGGGCAAAAAAATATTATCTGCTGGCGATGGATATTTACGCGGCGCTCAAGGATGACGAGACGCTGGCGGAAATAAAACGGAAAATGGAGATTCTCGATATAAAGGATAACGAAAAGCGGGCGGCAGCGGCAGAAGCGGCGAAAGCGGCAGAGGCCGGCGAAGGGACGCCGCCGGGTGAAGAAGGGGGAAGCACGGACGGAGGATCAGAGAGCCAGGGGGACGGGGCCGGCGAGGTGAGTCCGGACGGCGGGGTCGGGTGATCTGCTTCTGGGATAAAACAGCGGCAGGGATTGGAAAAGCCAGGTTCAGGCGATGATCCATGATATATGGAGGGCGGATAGATGGGATTTTACGATGAGTTTGATATGGAGGCTTATATCGATAAGCGGATGCTTGAAATATCGGAGCCGGGCGAGCGCGTGCTTTTTAAGGAAGTTGTGGGAAATCTGCTCAAAGAGCTGTACAGATATAATGAGGAGGCGTATCGGGGAGTCTGTGAGCGTGTGCTCTCAGAGGAAGTCGCCGGACAGGGGGCATATGCAGTTTATGTGGCGCTGACAGACGCCGCCCGTTACGATGAGACGGATTCATTTTTAAGTCCCATGGTACCCGAAGATACAAAGAAAAAAGAAATATTATGCGATGATGTAAGGGAAGCGCTCCGCCGACGGGAAAAAATGCAGTTATTTACGGTATTTATAAGGGCCGGCGCGTCCGCACTCTATGGCATTCTCCGTGAAAAGCGCCGGTTTTACGGTGTGATAAAGACAGAAAACCGGGAATATAAGGGGATATTTGAGATAAAACGGAGTGAAAAATATCTGAAACTGATCGAGCGCCTGTATGAAGTTTTTACAGCCAATTTTCAGCCGTGGGTCACCGTATGCGGGGCGTATCTGATGAAGCTCTTTGACGTATATCTGACGGAATCGGAAGAGATCGGAAAAGGAGAGAAAATACGGGAGATAGAGGTGGATTTTGAGGAATATGCAGGGCTGGTCAGCTACGATGTGATTCCTTTGTGGAACTTAAGGGAGTTTCAGGAAAAGACCAGCACGTATCCGGACGCTGCAATCGATAAAATCAATTATGAACACCAGATTTTTGCCCATCGCCTTAAGGCGGATTGTGAATATCTGGTGAGGAACACGGAGGTTGAGATCACGAATATCCGCCGGGTGAAAGGCGACCTTGTGATCAGCTGCCCCGTGGAGCGCCCGGTCGAGTGGGTTTTTTATCAGGTAGGCCGGGGGAGGGGACGGGGAAGATATCCGTATCCGCCTCTTTCCAACGAGTGTAAAGAGAGTTTTTCGGGGAGCATCACCGAGATGTACCGCAAAAGCATTAAGACAAAGGCGGAGATGGCACGTCTGATTGAGTCGTTCCCGTCGGGAGATTGCCTGGAATTTAAGGGATGCGCCGTTGAAAAAGAGGCTCCGGAAGGATGGGAAGCCTGTAATTATAACATGGACGGATTTATACAGGATGAGATCCGCGTCGGCGGCGCACAGCAGATCCTTCTGATTTCTTTTGCGGCGAAAGATCCGGAATATTATCTGAATGAGGATATTATGAGTTTTCTGGTGACACAGGTGCAGAAAATATTTCCGGAGTATCACTGTATCGGGCGGATTGAATGAGAAAGGGGCGGGCGGTTTGAACTTTTTATGGGATATTGCGCTGCGGGCGCAGCAGCAGGGAAGACGGGAGGAAGAGCTGTTTTTCTGTCAGGCGAAGGATTACAGTCCGTTTTATGAACAGTCCTTTTCCTGTCTGAATGAGACGAAGATCCGTTCGGATACGGTGGAGCTGAATCTTTTGTACCGGTTTGCAGATATTTTTCAGGATATTCTTGCAGGAGAGGCGGGGGAGTATCCGCAGTTTAAGGCCCGCCTGATCGATACGGCGCTCCATGTGATCCTGCACACGGATTTGTACCACGGCGTCACGCGCCGGGAGATCTATATCCATAAGTTAATGGAAGAGCTGGAAAACGGAACGTTCTGGCGGGAAGCCGCGGAAAAATACAGATGGGTTCCGCCCCGCAGGCGGAGCCGGATTGCGACGCTGGTGCTGAATCAGATGCAGACAGGCGCTTCCGTGATGTTGTTTCGCAGAGCCCTGGTGGTATTGTTTCCGGATGCCGTCCTCTATCGTCTTAAGGCGGAACCCGAAAAGCTGTTACTATATTTAAAAGAGAGCAGGTCGCAGAGTGCGCAGCAGCAGCTGGCATTGATTGAAGATCTGTTTCTTCCGCTCCGCTGTCATCTGCGCGTGTTCTGGAAGTATCATTTTGGGATTATCGGCGTCGACGACGCCATGCGGCTGGATGAGATTGCGATTTACTGATTGATTGAAAAGGATACGGAAAGAATGGACAGATACACATACACGCTGAATCAGAAAAACAGAAAAACTGAGAAATTCCGATCCTACACGAGGGAGGAGCTGGAGCTGATGACGACGTTTCAGCTCAGGGATATCTGCTGGAAGGAGCAGATTATAAACGGTCTGCAGGCGCCGATGGACAAGGACGAGCTGATCCGGCAGATCATGCGTTTCAGAGGCCGGAAGAGAGATCTGTTCATCGGCCGGCAGAGCGACGAGGGTGTTGCACGGATAG